>JBEQLM010000082.1:0-6819 GCA_040325975.1 Gammaproteobacteria bacterium
ATCTCGCTAATGGATCCTCCTTCATCGATGCCTTGTATATGAGCCTTTTCACTTATCCATCCGGCGATTTTTCAAGGGCTTTTTCGGTATCAGTAAAATTATTCATAAAAATACCAACCTCAAGACAACGGCCAAAGCCCAGCATCACCCATATTGTTAATAATATCCTGATGTGCCGACAATTCTGAATCATCAGCTCTAATCACACTCAAACGCTCTCTATCGTTAGATAATCGACGTTGCTCAATGGCAATTCCCGATTTTGATTCTTCCTGCTCACTATCCAATATCAGAGTGACTTGCCCACCGGTCATTCTCAAATAGACTTCTGCCAGGATCTCGGAATCCAGTAAGGCGCCGTGTAATTCACGATGTGTGTTTTTCACGTCGAAATGCTTACACAGGGCGTCCAGGTTATTCTTTTGACCCGGGCGCATCTTGCGTGCCATCACCAAGGTATCGATAACACCGCAGTAAGTCGCAATATTGCCGTATTCCTTACTCGCCATAGCAAGCTCATGATCAAGGAAACCAATATCAAAAGGTGCGTTATGAATAATCAGTTCAGCGCCTCGGATATATTCCAGAAAACCATCGATAGCATCGGCAAATCGTGGTTTGTCCTGTAAAAAATCGGTGGTGATTCCGTGTACTTCCAACGCGGCCGGATCACTTTCACGATCGGGCTGTAGGTATTGGTGATAATTGTTGCCGGTTAATTTTCGACCGACCAGCTCAACACAACCAATCTCAATGATCCTATGCCCTTGCTTGGGCTCCAGGCCGGTTGTTTCTGTATCCAGTACGATTTGTCTCATTAGCGCTTCCTCATGATTAGGCTAACATCTCATCAATGCCTTGATTAGCCAGTTCATCGGCGAGCTCGTTGCCCGGATCACCCGAATGCCCTTTCACCCAGACCCACTCAATTTGATGTTTCTGAGTGGCACTATCCAGTCTTTGCCAGAGATCGACATTTTTGACTGGTTTTTTAGCCGCCGTTTTCCAGCCCCGTTTTTTCCAGTCGGGCATCCAGCTGGTAATGCCCTGCAGCACGTATTTTGAATCGGTATGCAGGATAATGTCACAGGAACGTGTCAGTGTTTCCAGCGCCTTGATTGCTGCTGTCAGCTCCATGCGATTATTGGTGGTTTCCGATTCAGCGCCAAACAGTTTTTTGTGGTGGCCGTTATACTTCAAACTGACACCCCAGCCACCAGGGCCTGGGTTGCCCCGACAGGCACCGTCGGTATAAATAATGACTGAGTTATTAGTTTCAACTTTCATAATCTGGCCATTCTATCCCGTAAAACAAAAATATTTCAGCTATATAGATGTGTAGGCGCGTAGTTTATCCCCACAGTCCGCTTATAAACAGGGTAAAATGCGCAAAGTTATTGATTTCATTAAGTACAAAAAAATATGCACACAAGAATTTTTTACTTTATTTTTATTATTCTGCTGACGGCTGTTCTTAGTGCCTGCCAGACTGGATCCATCAAACAAGATGATACTCTATCAGAAGATATATTCTCTGATGAAAGCCCAAATTCACTCAATACAGAACTTTCTGATTTTGACTCATTTGATCAGGAGTTTGAACCACTGGACTTATCCAGTCCTGCTCATGAAACTGTCTGGCAACATCTACGTGCGGGTTTCAAACTGGAATCTCACAGTGAGCAAAAATTTGTACAATCTGAACTAGCCTGGTTCGCCAGAAATAATGCTTATATTCAGCGTGTCATGAAACGTAGTGATCCATTTCTGCATTACATTCTTAGTGAAGCTGAAGAGCGCGGCCTACCCACTGAGCTAGTATTGTTACCTATTGTTGAAAGTGCATTTCAACCCTTCGCCTATTCACATGGTCGTGCGGCTGGCATTTGGCAGTTCATTCCATCCACGGGTCGTCTCTATGGGTTAAAACAAGACTGGTGGTACGATGGCCGCCGCGATATTTATGCTTCAACTCAAGCTGCACTTAAATACTTAACTAATCTCAACAAAATATTTAAGGGTGACTGGTTACTGGCCTTAGCCGCTTACAATTCCGGTCCTGGCACTGTACGAAAAGCCATCAGAAAAAACAAAAAACGTAACAAACCCACAGATTTCTGGCATCTGGATTTACCCAAAGAAACTCGCAGTTATGTTCCCAAATTATTGGCACTAAAAGAGCTCATCACTAACCCGCAAAAATATGACCTCAGTCTGCGTTGTATTGCCCATGTTCCAGGTTTCAAACGCATTAATGTCGGTTCACAAATCGATCTCGCACTGGCTGCTGATCTGGCTGAGATAGATCTTGATACTCTCTACAAATACAATCCTGGCTACAACCGCTGGGCAACACCACCCGATGGCCCACACCAACTTCTTTTACCCGCTGAGGCCACTGATACGTTAGCAGCCAATCTGGAAAATCTGGACGATAAGGATCGTATTCGCTGGCAACGCCATCGTATTAAAACCGGGGAGACTCTGAGCCAGATTGCCGTTAAATACGACACTACCATCAAGCATCTGCGCAAGGTCAATCGAATACGTGGCAACAATATTCGTGCCGGCAAGTATTTACTCATTCCTGTCGCCAGTAGAAAACGCAGCGATTACACACTCAGTGCCGGTCAGCGTCTCAGTAGTATTAAAAATACCAGTAAGGGAAGAAATCGTATCCAGCATATCGTTCAAAAAGGTGAAAGTTTTTGGAAGCTTTCCCAAATATACAAAGTCGATATGCATAAACTGGCCAAGTGGAATGGCATGGCGGTACGTGACCCTTTACGTCAGGGACAGAAAATTATTGTCTGGAAAAACAGCTCGACGACTCAGGCTCATTTAACTCAAAGCAGCCCTTTTGATACTATCAAATCCATCAACTATACCGTCAGAAATGGAGATTCATTATCTCGAATTGCCAGCCGATACAGCGTTAGCGTGAATGATCTACACCGCTGGAATAATATTAAGAAAAGCTATCTACAACCAGGTCAGCGCATCAAAGTCTACGTCGATATTACTGAACAAACCGGCAACCAGGGATAGTGTTATTATCATTGCGCCTTTTATTACTAAACAAACATGATTATCAAGCTATAATTTAGAACAAAATAAATAAGCAAGGTTTTGAAATGAGCACAAAGATAACTACCAGGGATCTCGGCAACTATCATCCTCTTGATACCCTGAACCCTGAAAATCTCAGAGAAATTTGTGACAAACTCGTTATTGCCGAAATACACAAAGGTGACAACATATTCATTCAGGGTGATGCAAAGGCCGATCACATTTTTCTTCACGAAGGTGCTGTTGAACTCGCAGAGAATCGTAAGGTAGTTAAAACTCTCGAAGCTGGTACTGAAGACACTAGAACAGCCTTAGCTCATATCATCCCCAGAAACTTCACTGCTATTGCCAAAACTAACGTAGTCGTGTTCATGATCGACTCAGACTTACTGGACATGATGCTCACCTGGGATCAAACTGGTAGTTTTCAGGTTGAAGATTTAAGTTCCGAAGAAAGTGATGACTGGATGTCACGCATATTAAACACCGAAGCCTTCCGCCGCATTCCACCGGCTAATATCCAGGCTATTTTTACCAGTCTTGAAGACATTGAAGTAAACCCTGGTGATGCTGTGATCAAACAGGGTGAACCCGGTGATTATTTTTATATCGTGAAGTCAGGTCGCTGCATGGTGAGCCGAAGAATGCCAGGACAGGATAAAGATATCAAACTGGCGGAGCTAGAGGCCGGCACCTCATTCGGTGAGGAAGCCCTGATATCCGATGCTGAACGCAATGCCACCATTGTAATGTTAAGCAAAGGCGTACTCAGTCGATTATCGAAAGAGCAATTTCTATCATTACTCAATGAGCCAATGTTGGATATAGTTGATTTTGATACTGCAAAAGAAAAAGCTGGAAGCGATAATTCCGAATGGCTGGATGTACGCTTACCCAATGAATTCAACTCAGCTCATATCAAAACTGCTACACATTTACCCTTGATCTTTCTACGTATGAAAATTGACACTCTGGATAAAAATAAAAATTACATTTTATACTGCGATACAGGACGACGCAGCTCTTCTGCTTCCTACATTCTTAACGAGCGTGGTTTCAATACTTCCATACTGAAAAACGGTTTGAAAAGTGTCGATGTTTCAGAGCTTGAAGGTAACGACATTATTGCTGATTAATATTGCAGAATTATTAACCAAACTCATAGCCCGGAATTTTAGATTCATCAATCTCATCAACCTGCTCTTTCGGCAGAAACTCTTCCGCATAACGCATATAAACTTTTTCTTTAACAAAAACATCAAAGATGTCCGGATCGACATGACCATCCTTTTTCATAAAGCCTAAAATACGTAAACATTCGGACAATTTTTTAGCTTTTTTATAAGGACGATCACTGGATGTAAGCGCCTCAAAGATATCAGCAATACCCATCATTCTCGCGGGAATAGATAACTGTTCGCGTGTTAAGCCCAATGGATAACCCTTACCGTCCATACGTTCATGGTGACCACCTGCATATTCAGGCACGTTCAACAAATGTTTAGGAAAAGGTAACTCAGCCAACATTTTTATTGTCATAACAATGTGGTTATTAATAATCTCACGCTCTTCATCATTGAGCGTACCACGTTGAATAATCATATTTTTAACTTCGTCATCATCAAGCAGATTACTCTCAAGATTATTTGCATCTAACCAACGATATTTTGCAATATTTCTGACACGCTGCTGTAATTCATCATCCATGAATTCTCCACCAAAGTTACTGATTCTAATAAAATCACGATCATCATCTAACTGCTTAATTTTTTCTTCAAAAATTCGCTCAAGATCACTGGTATCAGCACTGACATCCGCTGACATTCTTGCCAGTTTTTGTTCCAGCATTTCAATTCTCGCATCACGCTTTAATACCTCAAAACGTGTATCAACCGTATTGACACGGTCATAAATCGTTTCTAGCTTGGTTGCTTTGTCGATCACATATTCTGGCGTTGTTACTTTGCCGCAATCGTGCAACCATCCTGCAATGCGTAATTCATAACGATCATTATCTTTCATGGAAAAATCATTGAGCACACCAACATCCGAATCATGGCAGGCCTCGGCAATCATCATGGTAAGTTCAGGCAAACGACGGCAGTGACCACCAGTATAAGGAGACTTTTCATCGATCGCACCCGCAATCATCTTAATAAAAGATTCAAACAACTCTCTCTGTTCTTCTATCAAACGGTTATTAGTCAAAGCAACCGCAGCTTGCGAAGCCAGTGATTCGGCTAAGTCACATTCTTCAGCAGAAAATTCTTTAGTTATCCCTTGCTCATCTTTGGCATTAATTAATTGCAATACACCAATAATTTCCCCTTCATGATTTTTCATCGGCACTGTCAGAATAGACTGGGTGCGATAACCCGTTTTCTCATCAAATTTTCTAGTACCTGAAAAATCAAAACCTTCTACATGATAAGCATCTGGAATATTAATAGTACGATCTTCATAGACAGCACAACTCACTACCATACTGGTATTGGCTTTACCATCTATAAACAATTGAATAGGATAAAAATCTATTTCTACACCACTGCTACCACCCATGTGAATATTGAGTGAGTGATTGGCGACAATAACAAATTCCAGTGTCTGCTGGTCATCTGACATTCGGTACAAACTACCACCATCGGCATTGGTTAACTCCATTGCACCTTGTAGAATTTTTTCACAAACAACACTGGTATCCCTTTCTGCTGAAAGACTGATACCAATTTCATTCAAACGTGCAACTCGCTGAATAGTCTGATCCATTATCGCATTCTCATACTGATAATATATAACACTAGCATTATTCCTGAACGCCACCTTTAGTAAGATTTTCCGGTGCTAATAAACGTTCTAGCTCATCACGTGAAATATCGGTCATTTCGCTAGCTACGTCAATAACCGCCCTGCCATCAGCATAGGTCTGTTTTGCAATTTTTGCACCCAGCTCATAACCAATAACACTATTCAGAGCGGTCACCAAAATCGGATTTTTCGCTAAGGCATTTTCGATGTTTTCATGATTAACGGTAAAGCCAGCGATAGCTTTATCGGCTAACAAACGTGAAGCCGATGCCAGTAAATCTATACTCTGTAATAAGTCATAAGCAACCAGCGGCAACATGACGTTTAACTGAAAGTTACCTGACTGACCAGCCATAGTAATCGAAGCATCATTACCAATAACCTTTGCACAGACCATGGCAACAGACTCAGGAATCACCGGATTCACTTTGCCTGGCATAATACTGCTGCCCGGCTGCAATGCTGGCAATGCAATTTCACCAATCCCAGCCAATGGCCCACTGTTCATCCAGCGCAGATCATTTGATATTTTTAACAGACTAACCGCCACTGTTTTTAATTGACCACTTAATGAAACTGCGGAGTCCTGTGTGCTCATGTTTTCAAAACGATTATCCGCCACACTGAAGCGTAATCCCGTTTGAGCCTCCAGTGAACTAGCTGCCAGTGAACCAAATTCTTCTGGTGCATTGATACCTGTGCCTACGGCTGTACCACCAATAGCCAGTTTTTTCATTGCTGGCATGGCGGTCTGGATACGTTTTATTCCGCTACGAATCTGCGCAGCCCAACCACCTAGCTCCTGGCCTAAAGTGATCGGCATGGCATCCATCAAATGTGTACGCCCCGTTGTCACCACATCCTGTAACTCACTGGCTCTGCTATCAATCATGTTCTCCAGATGTATCAACGCTGGCAACAAACGTTCTTCACAGGCAATGCTGG
>JBEQLM010000083.1:0-6774 GCA_040325975.1 Gammaproteobacteria bacterium
ATATTACGACCTGATTCAGGCGAGGCAAATATCCTGGGGTTCAATCTGTTTACTCAAACGGAGTTAATCAAACAACGCATCGCTTATTTTTTTAATGCAAGTGCAGTGGTCTGAGCATAAACTACAGCTTGATATCAAAATTATCGTACGTTTAATGTTAAATTTGGCGCATACGGATATGATTTTTTTACTTATTTAATGCGCTAAATCCTTACATGCGTCAACCGAGGATAATGTTTATGGACAATCTCCGCAAGACAGGCACTAAAGCTGATCATAAAACGCTCAAATCTATCGTTCTGGTCGGTAACTACCTGCCCAGACTGTGTGGTCTTGCCACCTTCACCACTCACCTTCTTGAATCAATCGCGCAAAATGAACCGGAGACAGACTGCTGGGCAGTCGCAATGAACGACCAACCAGAAGGCTACGCTTATCCGCCGCAGGTGAGGTTCGAAATCAATCAGGATCAACTACAAGATTATAGTTTGGCAGCCGATCAGCTTAACCTCAACCAGGTGGACGTGGTCTGTGTTCAGCATGAATATGGCATATTCGGTGGCCAACGGGGCAGTTTCATCCTCGAATTGCTGAGTGACCTCAAAATGCCGATTGTAACGACGTTACACACAATACTGAAGGATCCAAGCAATAGAGAGCGACATATCATTAAGCAACTGGCTGATCTTTCTGATCGCCTGGTGGTAATGAGCGAACGTTCAGTCGATTTTTTGCGAGATATTTATCAGGTGGATGAGGAAAAAATTGTCCTGATTCATCACGGTATTCCTGATGTTCCTCTGCTTGAATCTGCAACTTATAAAGGCAAATTTGGCGTATCCGAAAAGAAAGTAATGCTCACATTGGGACTACTTTCACCCGGTAAAGGTATCGAGGTGGTGATCGATGCTCTGCCAGAAATAGTGAAAAATCACCCAGATGTTGTTTATATGGTGGTCGGCGCTACCCATCCGCACCTCCTTGCTGAACAGGGAGAGGATTACAGAATTAGTCTTCATCTGCGCGCGAAAAAACTCGGTGTTGAAGACCATGTGATTTTTCACAATCACTTTGTGACAGATGAAGATCTGCTGGAGTTTGTTGGCGCATCCGATATATATGTCACACCCTATCTCAATGAGGCGCAGATTATCTCTGGCACACTCGCTTATGCCCTGGGTATGGGCAAGGCCATAATATCCACGCCTTACTGGCATGCCGAAGAGTTACTCGCGGACGGTCGGGGCAGGTTGATTCCATTCCGTGATCACGCTCAGCTCGCCAGCGAGGTTATCGATCTGCTAGACCATCCTGATAAACTTCGTGCCATACAACATAAGGCTTATGATTACGGTCGCCAGATGGTCTGGAGTCATGTGGCCAACCGTTATGTCGAAACTTTCGAGCAAGCCCGGCAACATCGTTTACGCAAGTGTGTGCCAGTGCACGGGTTGGGGCCTCTTAGCTTGCGCCAGCAATCATTACCGGAAATCAAACTCGACCATTTGCTGCGTATGACTGATGGCGTGGGTATGTTGCAGCATTCTAAATTTACCGTGCCAGATCGCGAACATGGTTATTGCGTAGATGATAATGCACGTGCACTGATTGTTGCCGTTACCGCACAGAATTTTCAGCCACGTGATGCTTCTCTCAATGAGCTTGCTTCTGTTTATCTGAGTTTTATCGACCATGCTTTCGATAACGAGACAGGACTTTTCCATAATTTCATGTCTTATGAACGCGATTGGTTGACAGAAGATGGCTCGGAAGATTCTCATGGTCGCGCGCTCTGGGGATTGGGTACCGCGGTAGCTCTCGGAAAAAATGAAGGACAGGTTAATCACGCCGCTGATTTATTCCAGCGAGCTTTGCCAGCGGTTGAACATTTTAACTCACCGCGAGCCGTCGCTTTTACCATCATTGGTATCCATGCCTATCTGAATTGCAACCGTGAAAGCAGCCAGATTGAAACTAGCTGCAAGATACTTTCAGAAAGATTGATGCAATGGTTCAGAAATTATGCAACCGAGGACTGGCCCTGGTGTGAAGAAACTCTGACTTACGACAATGCGCGTTTACCGCAGGCATTGCTACTGTCAGGACAGTGGTTGGAAAATGACGAAATGATAAAGACCGCTCTGAGCACTCTAGACTGGCTGAAAACAATTCAGCACGATGAACTGGATTGTTATTTTGCCGCTGTTGGTAATCACGGCTGGTTTACCAAAGGCGGTAATAAAGCGCAATTTGATCAACAACCCATTGAGGCGGCCGCCATGGTGGATGCCTGTATCGATGCATTTAAATTAACGCGGGATGAGGAATGGATTACTTATGCTTACCGCTGTCTTAACTGGTATCAGGGTGAAAACGAACTGCATCTTTCGCTCTACGATCACGCGACTGGCGGTTGTCGAGACGGTTTGCAGATTGATAGCGTCAATGAAAATCAGGGAGCGGAATCGACCCTGTGCTGGCTCATGGCCTTACTCGCCATCTATAAACACCGTGGGCGGGGCGAGATCAAACAGAGCGATAAAAAAGAGTCTAACTTAGTGACTTAAAAATTTGGCGACAGTATCACCTTGTCACTGCTAGCCATTGCCATTGAGCATTTTGTTATAATGCAACCTCGCCATCAACTCTGACATCTTCAGCGTAGCAATACCGCAGCGTTGGTCGGCTGATGCATAGGGGATGATCAATTCATCCTGGAAAATCATTGCGCCACAACTATAAACAACATTCGGTACATAACCTTCACGGTCATATTCATTTGGTACCAAAATGGGTTCATCAATGCGGCTGATGATTTTTGTTGGATCATCCAGATCCAGCAATTCAATACCCAGGCTATAAGTTCGCATCGGACCAACACCGTGAGTAATCACCAGCCAGCCCTCATCTGTTTCGATAGGTGGACCACCATTACCAATTTGAAAAAACTCGTAAGGGAAGCGAGGCGTTTGTAGAATATCGGATTTTTTCCAGAAATACAGATTATCTGAAAACATGATGGCGTTATTCTCTCCATCCTGTCGTGAAAGCATGACGTATTTACCAGCGACTTTTCTAGGAAACAGCGCCATGCCTTTGCCATGTGCCTTTTTTCCATTCAAGGTACTGACCTTGAACGAGATAAAATCACAGGTCTCGATAAGTTGAGGCAGGATTGTTTCACCATTAAACGCGGTATAAGTGGCGTAGTAAGTCACCGTTCCGTCATCTCCGACGAAGCGTACAAAACGTGCATCTTCAATGCCCTGACTTTCGGACTGTGATACAGGAAATATTACTCGTTCTGAAACGGGGTGATCTTCTCTAAACGAAATATGATAATTGGAACGTGCCAACCACATGGCTTTTTCGATGGCTTCTGTTTTGTCCCGTTCACGAACATTATTGCCTGAATAATGAACCGAAATTCTCTCTTCCAGTTCCTGAAAAGTGAATTGTTCCGGCAAATCACTAAGAAACCATTCCGCTACTTTTTTGTTCGCACCTATGTCCAGAAGTTTTAATAGAAATAACTCACGGTTGTAACTTATATCAGTATGAATTCTTGGCGTGCGCACATGGCTACTTAGGGGATCAAAATAAATATCATTGTTTTCATCAACAAAACCACTGCGAAATTCGATAGATGAGATGTGGCCTTCACCAACACCGCGAAAACTCATGATGAAGCGGCAGGAACCTTTGGGATCAGTTTCCAGATTTGGCACCTGAACCACTGAAGGGTTGAACAAGGCCGCCGCTTCCACAGAGTATTCCGCAGTGAAATAAGATCCAATCAGAAGTTTTCGTTGCTCTGACAGTTCACAGTCATCAGGTATATGTTTAGCCACGTTATCAAAATTTCGTTGCAGCGCTTCTCTGAAATAGCGATGACGATGAGAAAAATCGTGCAGCACATTTTCCAGTAATGCACAGGCTTCGGCTTCGCCCAGATTTAATACCCGATTGATAATATTGCAGATGCGCTCTTCGGTATGCGGTATGTATGGACGTGTTATTACACGGTTGATCTCGGCATTGATCACAATAGGCTTGCGCCGTGCCTGTGGAACTGGAGGAATGAAACTGGTTTCTGTCATGGTCATGTTCAAGTGAGCTGCGGACTACGTAATCTATACTACAACAATAACTGAATGAGTCCTAAAATAAACCACTTTTTCTATGAATGAATTTTAGTCTTTTTAGGGATTAAAATTATCAACATTGTAGGGTTACTACATTTATCTTTCACAAAAGTGCTTTGTATCAAGTTCGTGATTTTTTTATTTTGTACGAAACGTGATACTGTGGTATATAGTACGGTTGCTGGTCAATAAAAACAACGCACGGCAATGCTGTGCAGGCAGTTCTTCCATGAAGATTGCGATGTTAAGTCCACTATCCTGGCGCACGCCGCCTCGTCATTACGGCCCATGGGAAAATGTGGTCAGCCTTCTCACCGAACAACTGGTATCGATGGGCATAGAGGTGACCTTATTTGCTACCGGTGACTCCATCACCAGCGGTGAACTCTCCTGGGTCTGCGAACGACCTTACTCAGAAGATCCCAGCATTGATGCCAAAGTTTGGGAATGCTTGCATATCGCTGAGTTGTTCAAGCGGGCTGATGAATTCGATCTAATCCACAACCAATACGATTTTCTACCACTCAGTTACAGCGACTTTACGGATACACCTATAGTCACCACCATCCACGGTTTTTCTTCAGCATCGATATTACCTGTATACAAAGAGTACAACGACAGCACATATTATGTCGCTATTAGTGAAGCAGATAAATGCGCTGAACTCGATTACATTTCAACCATCCATCACGGCATAGATCTCGAGCAATTCCCCTTTCAGAAAAAAACCGGAGATTATCTTTTGTTTCTTGGCCGAATGCATCCTGACAAAGGCGTGCATGATGCCATTGAGGTCGCACGTAAAAGTGGAAAGCACCTCATCATCGCCGGCATCATTCAGGACGAAACTTATTTCAAAGAACAGGTCGAACCCCATATTGATGGCTCAATGGTTGAATACATTGGTTCTGTCGGACCCGAAAAAAGACAGCAGGTTCTGGGCGGAGCACTGGCCATGTTGCACCTGATTCATTTCGACGAGCCCTTCGGCTTGAGCGTGGTCGAGTCCATGGCCTGTGGTACGCCAGTGATTGCATATGGACGAGGTTCAATGCCGGAAATTATTTGTCACGGCAGCACGGGATTTATCGTCGATGATGTTGAGTCTGCCGTTCAGGCAGTGGACAAAGTTGATTCACTCAATCGACACGATTGCCGTAAAGAGGTAGAGAGACATTTTACCAGTAAGCGCATGGCACATGAGTACATAAAGGTATATCACAAGATACTTGAAGAAAGGGAAAACTATCGACCATGGGGGCACTACGAAGATTTACTCGAATGGGATGATCACAAAATTAAAGAGCTTATCGTCAACCCAGGCGAACGACTGAGTCTGCAAAAACATCAACGTCGTGCAGAACATTGGACAGTAGTGACAGGTGAGGCTCTGGTTACCGTGGGAGAGAGAGAAATTCTGCTTAAACAGGGTCAGTCTGTGGACATCCCGAGAGGTGCGGTGCACAGAATCATGAACCCCGGTGACATTCCGCTGGTTATCGTCGAAGTCCAGATAGGTGATTATTTTGGAGAAGACGACATTATTCGTCTGGAGGATGACTATGACCGCTGCGAATCATAAATCGATCATCGAGCGTTATTCTGGCAACCCAATTCTAACAAAAGACGATATTCCTTACCCTGTTGAGACCGTGCATAACGCAGGCATGACACGCTATGGTGATCGCATCATCATGTTGTTTCGTTCTCATTTGCGCACTGGCCGTTCCATTATCGGCCTGGCTGAAAGTGAAGATGGATTCAAATTCACTGTTCAGCCGAAGCCTTTTATGATTCCATCGAAACAGGGCATCTTTGCTGAGTACGAAGCCTATGGTGTGGAAGATCCCAGAATTTGCTGCATCGATGGTGAATATCTGATTACTTACAGCGCCTATTCGCATCACGGTGTGCGTATCGGTCTGGCAAAAACTCGAGACTTTCAATCTATCGAGCGGGTTTCAATGATCACACAGGCAGACATGCGTAATGTTGTTATCTTCCCCGAAAAATTTAATGGTCGTTACGCTCGCCTTGATCGCCCACATTCAGAAATCAGTCCATGGTCAATATGGCTGTCATGGTCGCCGGATCTGATCCATTGGGGCGATTCCGAAGTGGTGATGAAACCGGTGCAATATCACTGGGACGAAAGCAAAATTGGTCCCGGCGCGACCCCAATTCGCACAGATCGCGGCTGGCTCAATATTTATCATGGCGTATTCGAAACCATGGACGGTGCTGTTTATCGACTCGGCGTAGCGCTGCACGATCTAAACAATCCGGCGAAAATTATCGGCATATCGGATGAATGGGTGTTATCACCGCAGGATCCGTGGGAGCTGACCGGCTATGTGCACAATGTTGTTTTTACCTGTGGTGCGGTTGAGGATGATCAAGGCAATGTGAAAATTTACTGGGGTGGAGCAGACTCAGTCATGTGCGCAGGAACTGCACGTCTTAGTGATCTGGTTGATCTATGTATCAATAGCAGTCGTCCGCCTTATTAATTTACCAATGGACAACGGCCCAAAGCTGGAAAAACACCCACTTTTGGGCAGTCTAATTTATGTTAGATGTGGCCACTGAACGGGTTGCAGTGACTGCGTCGAAAATGTACAACCCACAT
>JBEQLM010000084.1:0-6690 GCA_040325975.1 Gammaproteobacteria bacterium
AACCTAATGCTTATTTGAAAAAACTCACTATCGGTCTTAAAGGTAAAGACAAAGTTAAGTAGTGATAGAAGTAGTACAAGGCGGTGCAGCTAACCACTGCGCCGCTTTTTAAACCGGAGAGAACAATGTACGCAACAATAGTTAAAAAATTCAGCAATGAAGATCTTACTGCGATAATGAGGGCTTTTATTCTGCCTTTGATTGCGTTGTCGATTTTCCTTGGATTGTGGAGTGCATCTGCGTCGCAAGTGGAAACTTCATTAGGGCAATTACCAGGTCCTGTTGAAGTTTATAAACAAGCTTCTAACCTGGTTGATGAACACTTTGCAGAACGCGATAAAGAGGTCGCATTTTATGTTCGACAGGATGAGCGTAATGCAAAAAAACTGGAGAAAGATCCTGAAGCAGAAATAAAGGTTCGTACCTATACAGGTAAATCCACATTTTTTGATCAGATTATCACCAGTCTGTTAACCGTGTTTACCGGTTTTATTATTGCATCCTTAATAGCCATACCTATAGGTATAGTTACTGGTTTGAGCAATGGTCTGTATCAGGCGATTAACCCCATTGTGCAATTATTAAAACCGGTATCACCTTTGGCATGGTTACCGATTGTGACCATGGTGGTGAGTGCGGTTTATGTATCTGATGACCCGTTATTTTCAAAATCTTATATTACATCTGCAATTACGGTAACTTTGTGTTGCATGTGGCCAACGTTGATTAACACCGCTGTTGGTGTTTCAAGTATGGATAAAGATCTGATCAATGTCAGCAAAGTATTACGCCTTGGTTGGATGACCAATATTTATAAAATTGTTTTGCCTTCATCGCTGCCTATGATTTTTACTGGCCTACGTTTGAGTTTGAGTATCGGTTGGATGGTTTTGATTGCCGCAGAGATGCTGGCGCAGAATCCGGGGCTTGGAAAATTTGTCTGGGATGAATTCCAGAACGGCAGTTCCAACTCACTGGGACGTATTATTGTCGCGGTTATCGCCATTGGACTTATCGGCTTTATGCTCGACCGGATCATGTTAATGCTGCAACGTCGTTTTTCGTGGGACAAGACAGCCGTGCTTCGATAGATAAACAATATTGAATGAGGAATTAGAAAATGAGTATTGAACATTTAAATATAGATCACGTATCGATGGAGTTTCCAACGCCAACGGGTCCGTACGTAGCGCTGGAAAACATTAATTTAGTGATAGAAAAAGGTGAATTTGTTTCGCTGATTGGTCATTCGGGTTGCGGTAAGTCCACTGTGTTGAATGTGGTTGCCGGTCTTCATCAGGCGACTACCGGTGGTGTCGTGCTAGATGGTAAAGAATTCAACGTGCCCGGTCCTGATAGGGCGGTGGTATTTCAGAACCATTCCCTGCTACCCTGGTTAACGTCATACCAGAATGTTGAGCTGGCGGTGAAACAGGTATTTGGAAAAACCAAAAGCAAAGTCGAAATGAAAGAATGGATTGAGCATAATCTTTTGTTGGTGCACATGGAGCACGCCATGCATAAACGCCCTGATGAAATTTCAGGCGGCATGAAACAGCGTGTTGGTATTGCACGTGCATTAGCCATGCAGCCAAAAGTACTGCTGATGGATGAGCCCTTCGGTGCGCTGGATGCATTAACCCGTGCACACATGCAGGAATCGTTGATGGAAATCCAGGCAGAGCTCAACAACACCGTTATCATGATTACCCACGATGTCGATGAAGCGGTATTACTGTCTGATCGAATCATAATGATGACCAACGGTCCTGCGGCCAGTATTGGTGAAATTCTTAAAATTGAACTGGAGCGACCACGTAATCGCGTTGAGTTAGCTGATGATGCTGAATACAACCACTATCGTCATAGTGTGCTTGAGTTCTTATATGAGCGTCAGCATGTGCCGGGTGATGAAAAATCCGCAAGCAAAAAAAAAGAGGTTGAGCCCTCATCCAGATTAAACATAGTTAAACCCAAAGCGGCCTGAAAAGTCAGAAACATCTCCGGTTAGGAAGTGGTAACTCCAGGGAAGGATTTTTATTGTATATCGATGCTGGTCAAGTCAGCGTGACAATGATTGTCGCTTATTACCGAGCCTTATATTCTCTTCTCTATAATGCGAGGTAAACCGAATGTAAGTCATCTGGCAGTAAATGGAAAATATTAGTGCCATGCTGGGGCATGGTTTCTGCATAATGTTTTCTATGTTCTACATTTCACGCATACATGCACTGCTCATGTGCAATACCCTCTTTTGATGCACCGCTCTGGTGCTTTCTTTTTTTTAACTGACGGTTATTCCTTATTCCACAGGTTTTTTAAACATGGCATGGAACTTGTAATGCTGTGCTTAACGATATTTATTTCATGTTTTGGTAAGAGGCGACAATGAAAGAGAAACTGGTTTTAATTGGCAATGGCATGGCGGGTGTACGAACACTGGAAGAGCTGTTCAAACATAGTGAAGGCGATGCGAACAAAGGTTCGGATTTATACGATGTGACGGTGATCGGTGCGGAGCCTCACCCGAATTACAACCGTATTATGTTGTCTCCCGTATTGGCGAGTGAGAAGACTATCGATGATATTATTCTTAATAGTCTGGAATGGTATGAAGACAATAATATTGAGTTGATTACCGGTGATGCGGTGACTGAGATTAACCGTGTTAAGAAAGTGGTGCTGACTGAAAGTGGTCAACAAGTCCCTTATGATCGTCTCTTAGTGGCGACAGGTTCGATGCCTTTCATTATTCCTGTGCCCGGTGCTGAGAAAGAAGGCGTGATTGGTTTTCGTGATATTCACGATGTACATACCATGCTCGAAGCAGCGCGTGAATATAAAAAAGCCGTGGTCATTGGTGGTGGCTTGCTTGGATTAGAAGCTGCGAACGGTTTGATGAAGCAGGGCATGGAAGTCACTGTGGTGCATTTACTGGATGCACTGATGGAGCGTCAGCTCGATAAAGCCGCATCGGAAATGCTGAAGCTGTCATTAGAGCAAAAAGGTTTGCGCTTCATGATGGAAGCACAGACGGCAGAGATTATTGGTGACAAACGTGTCAGTGCTGTGAAGTTTGCCGATGGTTCACAAGTTGAAGCTGACCTCGTTGTCATGGCTGTGGGCATCCGTCCTAATATGGAGCTTGCGCAGAAGGCAGGCATTCATTGTGAACATGGTGTCGTGGTGAGCGACACTATGCAAACCTATGACCCAAAAGTTTATGCTGTGGGTGAATGTGTTCAGCATCGTAACGAATGTTATGGCCTGGTTGCGCCTTTATTCGAACAGGCCAAGGTAGCTGCGAATCATTTAGCGCAGGTCGGTAGTGCGCGTTATTTAGGTTCGATGACTTCAACAAAACTTAAAGTCACTGGTATCGATTTATTTTCAGCTGGTGAGTTTAATGAGGAAGAAGGTGACGAAACACTGGTGATGCAGGATTCATCGAGTGGTGTTTATAAAAAACTGGTGACCCGTGACGACAAATTAAAAGGCGCAGTGCTGTTTGGTGACACTATGGACGGCACCTGGTATTTCCAGTTGATGCGCGATGAAACCAATATTGCAGATTTCCGTCGCACCATTATGTTTGGTCAGCACGATGTTGGTGATGCTGGTCATGGCGATGCAAGCCGAGTCATGGGATTACCGGATAGTGCAGAAATTTGTGGTTGTAACGGTGTTTGTAAAGGCGACATTGTTAATGCAATCACCAAAGAAGGTTTGTTTACGCTGGCAGAAGTACAGGCACACACCAAGGCTTCGTCTTCCTGTGGTTCGTGCACCGGTCTGGTGGAAGCGATATTGGCTTCAACCGTAGGCGATGGTTACGATGCTACGCCGAATAAAAAAGCGGTTTGCGGATGCACTGAGCACAGTCACGATGAAGTCATTGATGCAATCAAAAAACATGAATTGAAATCCATGCTGGCTGTTCGAGAATTTCTTGAATGGAAAACACCCGATGGTTGCGCCGCTTGCCGCCCCGCATTGAACTATTATTTGCTAGCGCGCTGCCCGGAAGAATATAACGACGATGCGCAGTCGCGTTTTATCAACGAACGTGCTCACGGTAACATTCAGAAAGATGGAACCTATTCAGTTGTACCAAGAATGTTCGGTGGTCTGGTAAAACCCGATGAGCTACGCGCAATTGCCGATGTCTGCGATAAATACGACGTGCCGGAAATGAAAGTTACCGGCGGTCAGCGTATCGATTTATTCGGTGTCAAAAAAGAAGATTTACCACCGATGTGGAAAGACCTGTCTGATGCCGGTTTTGTTTCCGGCCATGCTTACGGTAAAGCCATGCGTACAGTAAAAACCTGTGCCGGTAAAACCTGGTGTCGATTCGGTACACAGGATTCAACCGGTCTGGGTGTGAAACTTGAAGAACTTACCTGGGGTTCGTGGATGCCGCATAAATTTAAACTGGCAGTGTCGGGTTGCCCACGAAATTGTGCCGAGGCCACGATTAAAGATTTTGGTGTGGTAGCAGTAGAGTCTGGTTATGAATTATTGATCGGCGGTAATGGTGGCATCAAGGTTCGTGTTACTGATTTACTGACCAAAGTTGAAACCGAAGAACAGGTGCTGGAATACTGTGGTGCTTTCTGCCAGATGTATCGTGAAGAAGCGCATTATCTTGAGCGAACTGCACCGTGGGTAGAGCGCGTTGGTCTGAGCAGTATCAGAGATCGTTTACTGAACGATGAAGTTGAGAGAGCTGAACTGGTCGAGCGTTTCAGAATTAGTCAGAAGTACGCGCAGATTGATCCGTGGAAAGCACGTGCTGAAGGTGAAGCCTCGTATGAATTTACACCAATCAAAATCGCTAGTTAGAGTTGGCAGTTAATAGACAAGATAGATATTGAGAGATTTAATTATGAGTAACTGGATAAAAGTTGTTGCACTGGAAGATATTCCAATGCTGGGTTCAAGAGTAGTTGATGCAGAAGATATGCAGGTCGCTGTTTTCCGTACTTCTGGTGACATGGTGTTTGCGATTAAAAATGCATGTCCGCATAAAGGTGGGCCATTGTCAGAAGGTCTTGTGCATGGCACCTCGGTGACTTGCCCTTTGCATAACTGGAAAATTGATTTAGCGAGTGGCGAAGCCCTGGGTCCCGATCAAGGTTGCAGCAATGTGTTTCCGGTGAAAATCGAAAACGGACAGGTATTTTTAGATTTATTGGTAGCCTAATATGCTTTTTGGTCGTAACAAAAAAAATCCAATCAAGATTGCGGACAAAGGTGTTGTTGAATGGAAGTATGCGACCTGCGGTTATTGTTCAACGGGCTGTTCGATTGAAGTTGGTCTGAATCAGGAAGGCACACCAGTTTCTTCACGTGGTGTCGCTGACGCTGATGTCAATCGTGGCAAACTGTGTCTGAAAGGAATTTATGAGCACGAGTTATTCGACTCTGCCGGACGAGGTACAGTGCCTAAGAAACGTGATCATTGGCATGAGGATTGGCAGTCTACCGATTGGGATACTGCACTGGATACGACGCACGATGAAATTCGCCGCATTCAAGAAAAATATGGTCGTGATTCATTTGCTGTCATTTCTACAGGTCAGATGCTGACAGAAGAGTTTTATACACTGGGAAAACTGACTCGCGGTTTGATCGGTACCAATAACTACGATGGTAATACCACCCTGTGCATGGCTTCGGCTGTGTCAGGATATAAACGTTCATTCGGTTCTGACGGCCCACCTGGTTGCTACGAAGATTTTGAACACACCGATTGTCTGATCGCATGGGGCTCTAATCTTCCTGAGCAACATCCTATTATTTACTGGCGCATGAAAGAGGCGCAGGAAAAACGTAAGTTCCCGTTAATTGTGGTTGATCCTCGCGTCACCATGTTGGCACAGTTTGCCGATATCCATTTACCCATCACGCCCGGAACCGATGTGGTTCTACAAAATTCACTGATGTATGTCATCTTCGATGAGCAACTTGAAGATGCCGAGTACATCGAAGCCAATACTAATGATGTAGAGGCCTTGCGCGCAGAGGTGGCGAAATACGATCCAACTACAGCGGCAAAAATATGCGGTATTGATGAAGATACGATTCGTAGCGTGGCGCGTTTATACGCTAACGCGGGTGCGGCCATGTCAATCTGGACTATGGGTATTAATCAATCAACGCATGGCTCTGATGGTGTCGTCGGTATTAACAACCTCGCTCTGATTACCGGCAACATTGGCAAACCCGGTGGTACTTCTCTTTCAATAACAGGACAGTGTAATGCCATGGGCACCAGAGAATGGTCTTCCTGTTCTGGCCTGCCAAATTATCGCGTGCTGGAAAATGCACAAGACCGAAAAGAGATTGCCGAATTCTGGAATATCGATGAAGAGTTTCTGCCTAAAAAACGCGGCATGTTTCAAACAGATATCTACCATGCCATCGAAACAGGGCAGATCAAAGGCATATGGTTAATTGCGACTAATCCACTCAGTTCATTACCAAATTCAGAGCGTGTTCGTCGTGCCATGCAAAAATTAGAATTCTGTGTCGTGCAAGACTGTTATGAAGATACTGAAAGCGCACAGTATGCCCATTTGTATTTACCGGCGGGCACCTGGGCAGAAAAAGAAGGTGTCATGACCAATACCGAACGCCGCATTAATTTAGTCAAACCGATTGTAAAACCACCGGGCGAAGCAAAAC
>JBEQLM010000085.1:0-6690 GCA_040325975.1 Gammaproteobacteria bacterium
TCAATTTTATCAGCAGCGCCGATTTTTTCTTTTTATCCGCAGCATACATCCACTGATCTACCGTGCTTGCCACAACATTAATGGGGTTAACTGAAATCTCAACGGGGTTATTAACAATGCCTTTAGCCAGTTGACGAATCTCATCAGAAAAAGTGGCCGAGAACATCAGATTTTGACGCTGCGTTGGTAATAACGCCATAATTTTCTGGATCTCTTCAGCAAAGCCCATGTTCAGCATTTTATCAGCTTCGTCCAAAACCAGCACTTCCAGTGATTTGAACTTGACCGCGTTCTGATTATACAAATCCAGTAAACGACCGGGTGTTGCTATCAGGATATCAGCGCCTTTTCTCAGCTTCATCATCTGCGGATTGATCTTCACGCCACCAAATACCACGGTTGAACGTATCGGCAGGTTTCTACCGTAGGTGGCGACACTGTCTGCAACCTGAGCCGCTAACTCACGCGTCGGCACTAATATAAGCGCCCGCACCTGATTCGCCTGAACACCACTGCCTTTTGATAACCTTTCTAATAGTGGCAGGGTAAAGCCCGCGGTCTTGCCAGTGCCGGTTTGAGCCGCCGCCAGCACATCTCGACCTTTAATGATGGCAGGGATTGATTCGATTTGAACAGGTGTCGGTTTTTTGTAACCCTGCTCTATAACAACTTCAAGGATAGGGGCGGATAAGCCTAAAGAGGAAAAATTCATAAGATCATCTCGGATAGCGGTTTCATAAATGATACAACTTTGCTACTGAGTCTACAGTTTATAGAATCTCATTACCGTGTACTATCTAAAGGTGGGAACGCTACAACAGGATATATTTTCTCCTAATCAGCTAAAATCCACTCAATTCTAGGTATACTCTTAGCCTGAACTCACCAGTTAGGAACATGCACATATCGGCTACCATCCAGTTTCAAGTGCGTATTTGATCTAGTATATAAAATTATTTGCCATGCCTGGCGACCCACCTTTAAGGCAAGCATTATGCCTGCCTTAAAAGTACAAATTATAAAAACCGAAGAATCCATTGTAATTTATTCCCTAAGGGCTATATTCAGTGAATCTGCGTTTGAAAATGAAAATCAATAACGTACCCATCTCAAAATGATACTCAATATAACAACAATTAAAACAACTACTTAAGGAGTAACAAATGAGCAATCTATACATTTGGCCCGAAATGCCTTTTCTCTCAATAGCAACACTGGTTTTTGCAAGCATGATATTCCTATATTTAGCTCGCACACCGATGCATTTAGCATTTCAAAGCCTCGATGACGGAATCGCTGGCGGTATGGCTAAAATATCAAGCTGGATAAATTCTCTTGTTAGTAAGATGAGAGAGAAAAGTAAAAAAGTCCTGCTTGAATCCAGCATTGCTGATTGTGAACAAAAGATTGCTCAGGAATTTAAACGTGTAGACGTTGGTTACACCAAACACCTGGCTGATTACCCCAAGCTACATCTCAAAATTGATGAGAACATTGCTATTATTGCTGCTGACTTTAAGGATTGCGGTCAGGCTGTTCCAAAAGCGCCAGGATGGTGTGATACCGTTGAATCGATAACACAAATGCAAGGTGTGGCATCAGGTGACAGGGTCGTCGAAAAAATGCTTAAAGAGTTACAAAAAACAGCGATAGATGGTGAAAAAGCAGCATTATCAGAGATGCGTAAAACGTCCACCAAACGTCACAAAATATTGAGTGGATTAGCACCAACCTGGAATAAAATCCTGAAATCCATGAATACAGTGAATACCAAGGTTGCACTGGCATTAGAAACCAGCGGCAAAATACAAAAATACATGGAGCATTACGACAGTATCAGTAAGGGCGGCGCTGATTCTATTGATATGTTGTCAGCTAAGGCAACCAAGTTATTCATCTTTTCTGTGCTTGTTATCATCATCGCAGGTTTCGGTGCCTTTATTAACTTCAACTTAATTGCATTACCCATGTCGGAGCTAGTACCAGCAGGTACACGTGTACTTGGGCTACAGGTCTCAGATGTATCTGCTCTAGTTATCGTCTTGCTGGAAATTGTACTGGGTATCTTCTTGATGGAGGCATTGGGCATCACCAATATTTTCCCTCAAATATCTAGCATGACGCTCGGTAAACGACGTATTGTGTTGATTGCATCATTGCTGGGTTTATTCTTTCTTGCCTCTGTAGAAGCTGCACTGGCTGTCCTGCGTGAGCATATTGCTGAAACCAATGCAGCAACAACACAGGCATTAGCAGGTAAAGCGGCAACAAGCTCCACCGAAGGTGATTCCAACATCACAACCATTGGCCAGGCAACCTTAGGTTTTACATTACCCTGGATACTGGCAATGGTTGCTGTGCCTTTGGAGATGCTAATTGAAAGCAGTCAGCATGTTCTTAATAAACTGTTAATTCTAATTATTCTTCTCGTCGGATACGTGATTGGAATAATTGGTCATTTAATAAGTACCATAATGAAAACCTTTCTTCATATTTATGATGCCTACATCATTATTCCGACACAAATCGGAACTTTAATTAAAAGCAAATCATAATTTGAATTACAAAGGATCATCATCATGCTAATCAAACAAAAATTCTATACGATACTTATATTTGCTAGCACAGTGTTGCTTTCATCATGCTCAGATAGCAAACAATATGAAACGGCCATGTGTGCACTCGCTGATACTTCTGGTACTTATGCCAAAGAAAAGAAAAATATGGTTAAAATCATTAAAGCCGGAATCATACCCAAGCTTGTTCCCGGTGATAACCTTTTTTTAATTACCATCGGCAGTAATAGTTATGGTGAGAAAAATTTAAAAGGTAAATTGACACTTGACTATCGACCTTCACAAGCCAACAAACAAAGAATTGAATTTGCCAATGTTCTGGATAAATTTGGGAAGGATAAATCCAGTGCAAAATACACAGATATTAGTGGTGCCATGATGTTATGTAGCGGCTATCTGAAGAGTACACAGGCTGGCACACAAATCATGTTTATCTTTAGTGATATGAAGGAAGAATTAAAAGCGGGACTTAAACGCAGCTTCGATAAAGATGAATTCACAAATATGAATATTGTAGCAATGAATGTAACCAAACTAAACGCAGATACTACTGATCCACAAGTTTATCGTTCACGCATGAAAAAATGGGAGAAGCGAGTGTTAAAACACAGCGCTGAAAGCTGGAATGCGACACTTGCTCCAACCGATATCTCTGAATATATAGATAACTTGAAATAACCTGACAGACTGTCATAAACAGGCCCACAATTCAGCAATGAATTGTGGGCCTTATCAAGACACTTTATTTCACTAGACTGACACTTCCCTTCTTTAATCTCCTCAGACTTTCGATAACACGTTTTGTTCTTTTAAGATTTTCCTTTACAGCACTATTTTCTGGATCTAATAATAATACCTGTTGCCAGACAACAATGGCTTCTTCATAGCGCTCCTGACCGTAAAGCTCTGCACCATTATTAATAATATTTTGCAAAGTCTCTGCCATAGATGCATTTAATTTTTCAAGTCTTTTATTGGCAAGCTTGATCTCTTTACTTTGATAAAGACGAAGAGCCAATGGCAATGTACGTTTAGCAATAGAATACTGACTATCATTTATAGCCTTAAGCCCATATTCCAATAATTCTTCGGCAACATCTTCAGCCTCTCCAGTTAATAAAAAAAGTTTAAACTTCTTCATAGAACTATAAGGGTCAGACTCAGAAATAGACTGACGGATTTTCACGATCTCGACCAATGAACTTGCTCTTGTCACCAGCGCCTTAATCTCCAGTTCGTAAATGTATCGCTGCTGCTGCTCTTTAAACGATTCATATTTACTATAAACAACCGAACTTTCTGGTAATCTGGGCAAAGCCTCTTCATAAATATCTATTGCCGCCTTCCAATTACCTTGTTCAACAAAAGAACGAGCCTTAGCCAGTACTTGCTCCTCATAATCATACATAGACTTGACAATGCTTTTTCTCTTACTTATGAGCTGTTTACTGCCAGAAACAGAATCTGGCAATTTATCCAAATATGAAATGGCTGAAGCAAAATCTTTTTCCATAATAAATTGAGCAACATCAATATTGGCTTCTTTTACATTTCCCACAAGAAATGCACAACCTGACAAGTTAAAAAATACAGTAATTAATAAAAGATAACTTTGGTATTTCACTTTATTTCCAATAACGTAGAAAGAATATTTTCTACATCAATATTAAGACGTGATTGCAGCTTGGGTAAAACACCTTTAATAGAATAGGTATTAACTGATTCTAACTTACCCTTCATTGATAATTTTTCATAAAACTCAAACTCGACTTGCTGACATAGAACCTCATCCAGTGCGATATTATCATCAACAAGTATTCCTGAGGCAGCAGACTCTGAGGCCAGTCTAGAGGCCAAATTAACAGCATCACCCAACACCGTATATTCCATTCGGCTCATTGAACCCATATTTCCCGCTAACATTATTCCAGAATTAACACCAATATGAAATTCTACGACTCTTTTACCCTGGCTGCGGCGTTTAATATTCAGTTGTTCAACAACCTGTTGAATCAAGATAGCGCAATATACAGCATGAAAAGTGTGGTCAGGATCATCTTCTGGCGCCCCAAACAACAACATTGCACAATCACCAATGTACTTGTCTACGTGTCCATGACAAACATGTGATGCCAGGTCGATATAACTAAAATAGGTATTCAGCAAAGTACTGACTTCTGTCGCCGTCATCTGCTCTGACATGTGGGTAAAACCAACAATATCAGCAAACACAACGCTGGCATTGACATCCCTACCTTCTAGTTCACGCGCATAGGTATCCGCCAGTACTTCCTTTGCCACTTTTGGTGACACATAACGTGATAATGCCTGCTCGACAATCGCCTTGTGTATCAAACCCTGGGTCATTGAATTTAATGAATCACTTAAAACACCCAGCTCATCATTATAGTTTTTATCAAATCTGGTTTCATAATCACCATTAGCAATTGCCCTGCTAGCTTTGATTAATTTATAAATGGGCTTTGTTACTAACTTCGACAGAAAATAGGCAGATAACAATCCAATCATCATCATTAAAAAAGTGGAGCCAATAATGGCCAATTGACTGCTTCTCTTAGCCTCTTCAATAATTTTTCTATCAAAACTGACAACAACATAACCTAAGGAAATATCATTAGAAACTAATCGTCCAATAAAACTAATAAAATCATTATCACCAGAATCATCTGGATCACTACCCTTCCATAAAAAATAATCTTCTGCATGATCCAGAGGAATAATTTCAGGAAAATCACCACGAGCAAGGATGATCTCATCATTTACTGTGAAGACCTGAATTCCGCGAATATTTTCAATTTTTAATGATGAAGAAATTACGTGCTCAATAGTGAGCATATCCTGAGACAAAATGGGTTCTTTGAATTGCTGAGTAATTTGAGTTGTAATACTGTTGCCAAACTCGTGAATTTGTTTTTCCATAAGTCGAGATTGATTACGTGAAATAAGCGTACCCTGCACGATCATTGAAGCCATAAGCAACACAGTAATAACCACTGCCAGCTTAAAGACAATGGGTAAACAGGATATTTCAAGCAATATTTTTTTCAGATAATACATCATCACATTACACTAATGATCCAGAAAGATAAGAAGGATGGAAGTCATTCCGATAAAAGCCTGTGGTTATCAAATCACTATTAACCGCATATTCCATGAAAATAACAGCCGAATTATACAGTGATTTCAATCAACTCAATCGCATTACCATCAACATCCCGACAAAATAGTGCATGTCGACCTGATTTACTCAGGCTAAAGCTAACACCAGTTTGCTCAAGTGCATTTTCAATTCGAGCTAGATCGGTGACTGTCATGGCAAGATGTCGATCACGCCCTCCGTGTGCTGGTCGACCTTCAATAGGATCAGGATTTGGTAATTCCAGAAGATGAATCTGGCCATCACCTACCTGTAACCATGCTCCAGGATAACCCAGATCGGGACGGCTGTGATCCTGCTCTAGCCCCAGTACACCACAATAAAAAGCCAGCGCACGTTTGGTATCCGCAACAATTAAGCTGGCATGGTGGATGGCGGTGATAAGGCGGTCTGACACGACGGTTCTCCTGATTGATGACAGAGTTTAGGTTATACTATGCGCCGCCTGAATCACAGACATATTGCCAGCCAACTCGACCTATGAACCCAGATCTTTCCAAGTTACAACCTTATCCCTTTGAAAAGCTGGCGGCTTTGAAGGCAGATTGCCGCCCACCACAGGATCTGGCTCATATTGCACTGTCTATCGGCGAGCCCAAGCATCCTGCACCCGAAGTCGCTTTAAAACCCTTGCGGGAAAATCTGGGTGCTATCAATAGTTACCCCCTCACCAAGGGTGTGCCTGAGTTACGTCAGGCAATTGCCAACTGGCTGCAGAAACGTTTTTCCCTGCCAGCAGATGCCGTTAACGTTGATGATCAGATTATTCCGGTCAATGGCACTCGCGAGGCCTTATTTGCCTTTGCCCAGGCCGTGGTCGAGCGCAGCGACGATGCGCTGGTATTGATGCCTAACCCGTTCTACCAGATTTATGAAGGTGCGGCGTATCTCGCCGGTGCGACACCCTATTTTTATGCCACCACCCGCGAGAACGAC
>JBEQLM010000086.1:0-6676 GCA_040325975.1 Gammaproteobacteria bacterium
AAAGCTTTTGATACGGAACGCAAGTTACCCATGCCGTAATCGACAACAGCTATCAACGACATTGGCTTTATAACGCTCCCTTGGTGCTCGGCATAATGCCTGCCATACGAGGATCAAAAGCCAGCGCCATACGTACAGCACGGCCAAACGCTTTGAAAACCGTTTCAGCGATATGATGCGAGTTATCGCCACTGATGTTATCAATGTGCAAACTCACACCAGCGTGGTTGACGAAGCCCTGAAAGAACTCGTGCAACAAATCTGTTTCAAAATCACCAATGCTAGTACGCGGATATTTAACCCTGTGCTCAAGACCGGGACGACCTGAGAAGTCGATAACCACGCGAGACAACGCCTCGTCCAGAGGCACATAGGAGTGACCGTATCGCACGATGCCTTTTTTATCACCCACAGCCTGCGCAATCGCCTGGCCGATGGTGATGCCGACATCTTCAACCGTGTGATGCGCATCGATATCCAGATCACCTTTAGCTTCAATTTCCAGATCAATCAAACCGTGACGCGCGACCTGATCGAGCATGTGCTCAAGAAAAGGTACGCCTGTATTCAATTTGCATATGCCGGTACCATCAAGATTCACCTGAACCTTAAT
Organism: Gammaproteobacteria bacterium; assembly: GCA_040325975.1. Lineage (GTDB taxonomy): Bacteria > Pseudomonadota > Gammaproteobacteria > SZUA-229 > SZUA-229 > LH-M37. The sequence goes on from JBEQLM010000086.1 coordinate 614, forward strand.
CTGGGTTTCCAGCGTGTTTCGTTCAACACTTGCCTGACGATCTGTCATTTATATCTCCAATCGGGCATTTGCCCGTCTTTTATACCTGCAACCAAAAGGTCACAGGGCCATCATTAATTAGCTCAACCGCCATATCAGCGCCAAACTTTCCGGTCTGTACCTGCGGTATTTGCCGGCTCATTATATCAACAACCGCGGCAAATAAATCAGCTGCTTGCTCCGGCGGTGCCGCCGACGAAAAACTGGGGCGTTTGCCCTTATCAGTATCTGCGGCCAGCGTAAACTGCGGCACTAATATGACTTCTCCTGCAATATCTAGCACACTTAGATTCATCTTGCCGTCATCGTCGGAAAAAACGCGATATTCCAGCAGTTTTTTAACCAAACGCTCGGCCTGATCACGGCTATCGTTCTTTTCCACGCCTACCAGTACCATCAAGCCAGTTCCGATTTGTGCGATAGACTCTCCATCCACCGTCACAGATGCACGCGTCACGCGTTGAAGCAAACCAATCATGTACGCCTCTGCACAGTATTATTCACCATCAAACCCCGTGTAGGAATAGTCCTACAACACATAGCCCAATCCACTGATAGCATGATATTAACCTCAAGCACATAATACCTCACAAGGACAAAGGGAAAGAGTCACCAAAGGAAATAGGGAAATAACGTAGCATCAGTTTATATCAAGGATAAGGATAAAGGACTAATCAAGATTTAAAGGATGAACCCAAAGGAAAAAAACGGACTGCTATAGCGCGAGACTCATCACCAATCAAGGAAGGTCACAGACCCCGGTTTACCGGGGTCTTTTTATTACTGCTATAACACTCACAGTCCTGCAAAATCAAATAGCTCGGCATCGGCTAAATGCGAAGGCTTAACCTGAGTCATGCTACGCATAATAATATCACTACGCCCCGGATACTCCGTTTCCCAATCTTTAATCATAGACTTCACCACTTTACGCTGCATATTTTCCTGCGAACCACATAAATTACAGGGAATGATCGGAAATTGTTGCGTATCTGCATAAGACACAATATCGCTTTCTTTACAAAGTGCCAGTGGTCGAATAACCGTGTGCTTTTTATCGTCACTCAATAACTTGGGCGGCATCGATTTAAGCTGGCCATTAAAAAACATATTTAGAAATAGAGTTTCAACCATGTCGTCGCGATGATGACCCAATGCAATTTTAGTCGCACCAATTTCATCGGCGAAATTATACAAAATACCGCGCCTTAAACGTGAGCACAATCCGCAGGTTGTTTTTCCTTCGGGTACTTTCTCCTTTACGATACTGTAAGTGTCTTTTTCAACTATATGAAACTCAACACCAAGCTGTCGTAAATAATCAGGCAAAATATGCTCAGGAAACCCCGGTTGCTTCTGATCCAGGTTGACCGCAATCAATTCAAAATCAATCGGTGCTTTTTTCTGCAGCTCAAGCAAAATATCGAGCATGGTGAAACTGTCCTTACCACCGGACATGCAAACCATCACGCGATCACCTTGTTCAATCATTCCATACTGAACAATGGCCTCACCAACATTATGCCGCAAACGTTTTTTCAAACGTTTAACATCACCCGACATAACTGGAAGCTCTATATTAATAACCGCTTCGTTGGCAGCGACTTCAGTCATACACAGAATTCTCTCCGGGCGGGCGTGTTTGAAACAATCGCATAGTCCAGAAATACTGCACCGCACATTGGCGGATCATATCTTCAACTGCTTTATTCATCATTGTCGCATCGCTAACATCATCACCACTGGGGAAATTCTCTATTTGTGGCAACAACTTCACAACATATTTTGATTTCTCTTTATCGTAACAGGCAATACAGGGTAGCACTGCCGCATCACAGGATTTGGTCAAGCGACCTAGCACGGAGATTGTTGCTTTCTGCACACCAAAAAATGGTGCAAAAATCGAGACATCTGAGCCAAGATCTTCATCTGCAAGATAAATTAACAAACGCCCTTTACGTGTATCACGTATCAAAGGCCGAAAACCTTCTTCACGAGTATAAGTGATGGTACCCAAACGGGCCCTGCCACGTGCAATCAACCAATTAATCACTTCATTTCGAAGAGGCTTATAAGGGCCACTACAGGCATAACGTCTTGATAGTGCAATACCGGTAAACTCCAAACCCGCATGATGGCAGGTAAGAAGAATAATATTTTTTTTCTGCTCAAGCAGCTGATCTATCTGTTCAAAACCCTCAACATCAATAAACTTGTCTAACCGGAAAAGTGGTGCCCACCAGATCAAACCATACTGCATCAGCCCTCGTACATGAGCACGAGCATGATCTAGCAGCATAACTTTGATTTCATCTTGTGTTTTTTCAGGGAAACACAGTGACAAGTTCACTGTGGCAATTTTAAAACGTTTTTTATTTTTTTTAGCGGCATATTCACCCAGCTTTTCACCCACCGCATTTATCACCGACAGCGGTAACAATGAAAAAAGATAAAATAACAACAAACCAAACCATGTCAGCCAGAACTTAGGCTGTATAAACCTCAGCTTAAATACCGGCATACTTTGATTTTTCTGCGAAGTTTTTTTACTCATCAAGCAACTCTGCTTATTTCCGCCAAAAGGCTGGCATAAATAAAACCAGCAAGGTGAAGACTTCAAGACGACCCAGTAGCATAGAAAAACATAATACCCATTTATCAAACACACCAAGGCTGGCATAGTTTGCGCTAACGTCACCTAAACCGGGGCCAAGATTATTAATAGTTGCAGCGACCGCAGAAAAAGCCGTGATCTGATCATTACCTGTCAACATCAGCAATAGCATCATGAACACAAAGACAGCAACATAGGCGGCGAAGAATCCCCAAACCGCATTAATCACTCGATCAGAAACCGGTTGTCGTCCCAGCTTCACAACGACCTGAGCACTAGGATGAATCAAGCGCATCATTTCACGCTGCCCCTGTTTAATTAATAACAACACACGAATAACTTTCATGCCGCCACCAGTTGAACCGGCGCAACCCCCGACAAAACTGGCAAATAAAAGCATCACTGGCACAAAAACCGGCCACAGTGAAAATTCACTCAGCGTAAAACCTGACGTAGTGGCAATCGAAACCGCGTGAAAAACACCCTGACGTATAGCTTGCCCAAATTCAGGAACGACTGAATTTATATACAGATAAGACACACTGACTACAGAAATAACAAGCAGCACTGTGGCATACATTTTAAATTCTGAGTCACGCAAATAATTAATTAAATTAAAATGGCGCATGGCGGCAAAATGCAAAGCGAAATTAATACCACCTAGAAACATAAACAGAATGGCTACAAACTCAACCCAGGGATTATCAAAATAACCCAGACTCGCGTCATGCGTAGAAAAACCACCGATTGATACCGTGGAGAAACTATGACCTATAGCATCAAATGCCGACATACCTGCTAGCCAGTAACCAACAAAGCAGGCCAGAGTTAGACCCAGATAGAGATACCAGAGCGCTTTGGCGGTTTCAGCAATACGCGGCGTTAATTTATTATCTTTAACCGGTCCCGGCGTTTCCGCACGATACAACTGCATACCACCAATACCCAGCATCGGCATCACCGCTACCGCTAATACGATAATACCCATGCCACCGAGCCACTGTAGCTCCTGCCTGTAAAAAAGAACGCTGTGAGGCAAAGCATCCAGACCCGACAAAACGGTTGCACCTGTGGTGGTTAAACCCGATATGGATTCAAACACGGCATCACTAAAGCTGATAGCTAGTGACTCATAAAGCATCAACGGTAATGCACCAGCAATGCCCAGCACCAGCCAGAACAAAACCACCACCATAAAACCATCGCGCAGTCTTAGATCACCACGCTGTTTTCTAACAGGAAAAAAAAGCAACAAACCAACAGCAAATAACAACATGAAGCTGTAATAGAAAGCGCGGCCTGCATCTTCCTGATAAAGTATATCTATAACAATAGGCGGTAATAATGTTGTGCTAAACAACATCAATAACAAACCAATCAGGCGTTGAATTACGGCAAAATGCATAATATTCGGTTATATAAAGGTCACGCCAACCTGAAAGAGTTTTTCAACTTCGTGAATTTTTTTCTTGTCTAACAAAAATAAAATAAGGTGATCTTCCGTCTTGATAACAAGATCATGGTGCGCCATCAATACTTCATCACCACGAACCAGAGCACCAATTGCAGCTCCCTCTGGCAATTCAACTTCATCGATTCGACGACCCACAACTTTTGAAGTTTTACTATCGCCATGCGCTATCGCTTCGATTGCTTCCGCCGCACCACGCCGTAACGCATGAACCGCGACCACATCACCGCGGCGCACATGTGTCAATAAAGCACCAATAGTGACTTGCTGTGGAGAAATTGCAACATCGATTGATTCCTGACTCTCCATTAAATCAACATAGGCAGGACGATTAATCAATGACATTACTTTCCTGGCACCCAATTTTTTAGCTAGCATGGCTGAAAGAATATTTGCTTCATCATCATTGGTGAGCGAACAGAATACATCCATCTGATCAATATTTTCTTCTAACAATAAATCTCTATCGGCTGAATCACCCAGTAACACAATAGCACTATCCAGCTCACGACTTAAAAACTGCGCTCGACTTTTGCTGCGCTCCAGTAATTTTACTTGATAGCGCCCTTCCAGTGCTTGCGCCAGACGCATGCCAATATTTCCGCCGCCTGCCAACATAATTCTTTTAAAAGGGCTTTCCTGTTTGCGCAGCTCAGACATAACCGCTCGAATATCTTTTCGCGCCGCAATGAAGAAAACTTCATCATCAGCTTCTATGACACGATCCCCCCTTGGTACAACGCCTTTGCCACGTCGATAAATTGCTGCTACTCGAGCATCGATGCCGGGCATATGTTCGCGTAAAGTACTAATCTCGTGCCCCACCAAAGGACCACCATAATAAGCCTTAACACCGACCAACTGCACTTTACCATCAGCAAAATCCAGTACCTGCAAAGCACCGGGGTATTCAATCAAACGATGCACATAACTGGAAATAATCTGCTCAGGACTAATTAAAACATCTACTGGCACTGCATTATTATTAAACAGCTCGCGATGCTGTAAATATGACGCCGACCGAACGCGGGCAATTTTTGTGGGAGTATGAAATAAGGTGTGTGCGATTTGACAGGCAACCATATTGGTCTCATCGCTATTAGTTACCGCAATCAACATATCAGCATCTTCAATGCCTGCGTTTTCCAGTACCCTTGGGCTTGATGCATGACCGGTCACAGTCTGAATATCCAGACGATCACGTAAATCATCCAGCAACTCCGTCTTTGTATCAACCAGAGTAATGTCATTGGCTTCGGAGGCCAGATTAGCGGCAACAGATGAACCCACCTGGCCTGCTCCTAATATCAAAATATTCATGTTTTTATTTCACGCAAAAACCGAATTAAATGTTCGAACCCTATATGGCGCGAAGTTTACGCCCTTCCATACAGAAATACAGCCTATTAAGCCTCAGCCTTGCTCAGACCACAGAAATAGAAACCATCAGTATCATTTTCGCCCGGCAATAACTGGCGGCCATGTTTACAGGCAATACCCCATGGCTTACTCGAACCTGCTTCAATTAGATTCAACTCAATTACACCATTCTGAGTTGCTAATAGATTGGCAATCTGCGCTTCATTTTCCTGACGCAACACCGAGCAGGTGACGTATAAAAGTTTGCCGCCAGGAGCTAGCATCTGCCATGCCTGTTGCAAAATTTTCTGCTGAACGCCAACTAACGATTTGATGTCTTCTTCCCAGCGCAGCACTTTTATATCCGGGTGACGACGAATCACGCCCGTGGATGAACAGGGCGCGTCCACCAAAATACGATCAAAGAGCTTTCCATCCCACCATGAATCTTCACTGGCGTCAGCGACGATTAATTCGGCTTCGAAATTCAAACGGGCTAAATTTTCTCTAACACGAAGCATCCGTTTTTCGTCTAGCTCTACCGCTGTCATGCTTTCTATACCCGGCTCCAGCTCAAGCA
>JBEQLM010000087.1:0-6508 GCA_040325975.1 Gammaproteobacteria bacterium
TTGATCGCATGATTAATGCGCATGATATTGGTATGGCTAAAGAACATGATGGTTTCTGGAAAGTATTAAATGAGATGGAACCTTATGATCCAACGCATACGCTGCTGATCGATGACAATCTGGAAGTACTGCAAAGCGCCGAGCACTATGGTATTAAATATTTATTAGCAATCTTGCAGCCGGATAGTCAGGCAGATGAAGTTGAGACCATGCACTTTAATGCAGTGCACCGATTTACCGACGTCATGCCAGGCTAATTTAGATTTTATTTTTTAAACTGGTCATCCCACTTTTTATAGCGTTTTCTGCAATAAGTCAGTAATTCTTCGTAATTTGTAAAATATAAATCAAAGCCATCTTCTGAAGGCGCATCGTATTCACAGTAGTCATTGGTATGCTCACGACATATTTCAGGGCGGGTGTGATAGATGCCGCAGTCACCATTAATTTGTAAATGTTGGCATTTGCCGCTGACTAATAATGTCCAGCCATCGTCATCTTTATAGATGCTGATATTGTCGTGTGAGACCTGCCAGAGTAGTTGTTGAAAGTCATCTTTTGATTTCGGTGCATCAAGATGCTGAGTCACGTAGGTGCAGCAAATCGAGCCGGTACAGAAACTGCATTTGTTCTCTGGGGTAATTTTTATTTTATTAGTAGAGTTATTTTTTTTGCTCATTGATTCTTACATCAAACCTAGTTGTTTAAGGTTGCCACTATTTATCAAAACAAAACTACCGTTTGCCTGGGGCTTGGCGAACAAACTCAAACTACCTTTAAGGTTCTTACTGGCCCTGTCATTTGGGGTCAGAGTCAAGTCAAGCTGGTAGTCAGTGGTTGCCTTGAGGGAAGCGGTACCCGCTATAGCAAGTTGCCCGTTTGTATTAGAAATTTCGGCGTTAATCGGATTATCTTCAGACTCGGTCAAGTTGACTATTATATCGCCTAACTGAGCAGTTTCTGCGATTGTAATGCTGGCTTTGTTCCATTTTATAACGCCAGTGGCAGAAGGTACGCCGCCCTGTTGCCAGTTTAATGTCTCCAGATCAACAGATATATCACCAGCTATTTCACCCATAGGCATGGTTACTATCTGACTGAGCGCTTGTGCAGTCATTGTGGTTTTGAGGTTTTTTGCCTGTATGGCATTATCCAGACCAATGCTAAATTGGCCGCTTAGCGGATTCTTATCGTACACGGCATCAAGTTCAACGCAGGCTTCAGCCAGCAATAAATGAGCGATACAAATAGACCATTCAACATTTTTTAAAATGTATTTAGATTGCACCGTAATCTGTCGAGCACTGCCTTGCCAGATTGAGCCGCTAACATTCTGAATTTTGATTTGTGGTAGTTGATCTTTAATTGAATTTATAACGAGTGAAGCGGGTATGTTAATAATTAAAAAAAAAGCCAGAGCCAGTATACCTGTGATCCAATAATATTTAGTTTTCATTATAATTTTTCAAAAGAAAGGCGGGCACTGACTGTGCCAGCCGTGTCGTTACGTTCGATGCTGGCGGTTGTGATAGTGACACCGTGTTGTTGTTCAAGCGTGTTGAGCCAGACTAGCAATTGATCAAAAGAAGCTGAGTCGATTTTAACGCGGGCGCCATTTTTACCCGATGATTCAATTTTATTGATGTGTTGTTTTAGGCCTGAAATTTTTGCGCTGTTTTCAAGTATTAATGTTATTGCTTGATTGCTGGGGGCTTTTCTTGTGCCTGCGCCCTTAAATGATTTTACTTCATTAGCCGCCGATTGCATCCAGGCATAGATATCCTGTTGTGATTTAAGTTTTTCCTGTTGTTGATCACGACCCTGGTGCACCGGTTCCCAGACTATCAGATAAAATAGAGTGATAACGAGCAGTATTACAGTGGCTATAAGCAGGTTGCGGTCACGTGTTGGCAGGCTGCTGTACCAGTTATTTAAAAGTTCGAGTTGCTGATTCATGATTGGTTTGTGCGCTTAATACGAATGTTGCCTTTAACCTGATCTTTCTCAGAGGAAGACGATACAATTTCAGCACTCAGGGTGGCCTTGTTTAGTTTTTTGTTCAGTTGTTCGATATTTTGCAGATTTGCACCGGTGACTTCAATGTCAATAGTATTGTTACGATAGTTGATAGACTGAATAGTCACCGATTTTTCACTGGATAAGGCTGTGCTCGAATCTGAAAGTAGTGCCATTAAACTGCTATTTGATCCAGCCTTACCCAGTCCTTTCAGCTCATCAAGTTTCTGTTCCATTTGAACTCTGGCATTAACAATGCGTTTGCTCTGAGGGAAAGCTTTTTTGTAGATGCTATCAATTTCAACTTGCAGTTTTTTGTTGCTATCTTCAAATTTGTTGTACTGCACACTAGTCATACCAAGATTTAGACACAACCATAGTGCCGCCATTGATGCTGCCAGGCGCCAGCGCTGCCAGTTGACATTGGTTTTTTGTTTTGGTTTGTAGGCGTCCTGCAAAAGGTTAAGTGAAAGCACATGTTTATACTGGCCGCAAAAAACAACTAAGGGATGCGTGTTGTAGCTGACCTTTATGAGTTCAATGTTTTCTGGAATAGCGTCATCGATGTCCTGTGTTTCTGACTCGTCACCATCTACTGTAAATAGAATAATTTTATCAGGCTGCTTGCGCTCAGATTGTTGCAATTCTGATTTAAGCAATAGCGGCAGTGCATCACGATCAAATTCACCTGCATCAAAGCGATCAAACTGAAGTTTGGCTCGATCATCCTGTAATAGAATCGCCCACTGCGACGAGTTCGCGGTGAGGCAGAGCGTATCGGGAATCAGGGCGACAGGTTTTATTGCGGATTTTTCTAAGCTGCTGAGAATATGTTTTAAAGTATCGTGTTTGATCGCAGCAACAGGTGTATATCCATCAGTGGAGGTTTTTCCAGCGACAAAATGTAGGTCCTCAATATCATCGGCAATTTTTTCTTCCAGGGCAAAAGGAATAGCACGTAATAATTTTTGTGGATTTTTGACCGGCAGCTTAACTGAATCGATGTGTATGTCAGTGCTATCGAGTAAAACGATGGTTTTATGTTTTTCTGCAACAGCCACGGCATCATTGAGTGAGCCATGAGACAGCATGGTAGTAAGTTCGCCAGCGCCATTAACCAACGACCACGTGGCAGTATCTGCATGTTCCGGATTGAAATGTATGAGTAGTGTATCAGCCACTAATAAGCTCCCTGTGAGCGTGCTATCACCTGTGTCTTTCCATCGTTATCTCGATGGATAATGCTGTACATCAGGGTTCTCGCCTGTCCAATATTGGCTTCGGTTTCGAGTAGGAAGTAATCACTACTAACTGAGATAGCTGAGAGTCCAGTGGCGGCTGTTATGACTGTAGAAAGTGTGTTTATAGTCAGAAAATCATTCATTGTTTCGTAAGGTGTCGTCTGTCTGTTTGCAACAATATCAGCGGCTTTAGTAGGACTGATTCCAGCTGCCAGCGATTCTAGCACTTCTACTGAAGCCGTGTTGACGTTGATCTTGGCAGCAGGGCCGAAGGCGCAGAGCCAGTCTTTTGTTTGCTGGATAATGGCATCATCTTCAAAGCCTTTGATTAAACGTAATTCGCTCATGCTTTGAAGTGGTTGATTGGCATTGCGATAAGATCTTTCCATGTTGAGATAGTAATTGTCTTCAGCACCATCAGGAACAGTGGTGTTGAGGTCGGCATCAATCCAGTCAATAATGGCCTGAGATAGATCTGTGCCCGGTGGAGTTGCCAGGTGCTGCATCAGTCGCTTAAAGTGATCTTGAGCCAGAGTGTTCACCTTGCCGCCCTGATAAAGTGAATTCAGATTAAAGCAGGCCTGCAAATCACTTAACTTGCCCTGTATGCTGCCACCCTCTACGGGTAGGGGTGGTATTTCCATAGCCCAGTCTTCATCGAGATGATCATAGTTGTTATCTTTACGGTCGGCTTTTAAAATTCGGCGCGACCAGTATTCAGCTTCTATCATGTATGACAGTGCCTGGTCGCTGGCAATAATATTACTGGTGCGACGTATGTCCAGTTGCAAGCGAGTGCTGAGTTCCACACTGATCACTGTCGCCAGCGCAACGATCAATAGAGCGGTGATTAAAGCCACGCCTTTTTGTGAAGCAGGAAATAACATCAGAGACCCACCTGATAAAGCCGAGTGATTTCACCCCAGTCTTTCAGTTCCAGAGTGAGTTCAATGGCGGTGAGTTCGACGGAAGCACCGCTAAGAGGAGGCCACTGGCTATGCCATTCTTTTTTATCATCTCTGTATCGAAACTCAACTCTTTCCATCTGCTCAAGCAAAGTGCTTTCATAAGGTTCCATGCCCTGGGCTCTATCTAGCTGCGGCCAAAATAAACGGATTAGTTTTTCATCTTCAAACTGGTAGGCAACGCGTAATAAATTACTGCGTTTTAATTTTGCCGGATTACGTCTTCCATTGCGGGTGAACTCAACTAAATAATCAAGCTGGTTGCTGGCATCTAAAAAAGGTTGATTATTGCCGTATTCATCGCGGATACCACGTTGGGTAATTTGTGTAAAATCACGGCTTATAGTTAAAACAGCGCGCTGCACCGATTGCAGTCGTTCCAGTTCAACTTTTGAGTGCTTACTGTTGGTGATAATCTGGCTGAGACCGCCATAGGCCATCACCGACATTACCGCAAAAACAGAAATAGCGATCAATAGCTCAATCAGGGTGAAGCCTTTGTCTGCTCGTTGATATTTGATGGGCTTCTGCATTTATTCTTTATTAACGAAACCAATGAGACGAGTCAGGTTTTGTTTTCTGTTTTTGTCCGAGAATATCTGGAACTCAACCTGACGGGCGTCATCATCCTCAGTCTTTTTGGTGGTGCGCAGCCAGAACCATTCAGCATTGGCCATCTTTGAGCTACCTTTTTTTTCACCGACAGACGGCCATTTTGCATCCAGTTGCAACAGTGTCATTTCGTTCATCGCCACCCAGTGCGCTAGTGTTTTTTGTTTGAGATAAGCAGTTTGATAAGCCTGATTGCCTGAGGCACTCATGATAGCGCCCAGAGAAATAGCAATAATGGTGAGTGCAATCAGTACTTCAATCAGAGTGAAGCCTCGATTAAGATTTTTGTTTCGGCGTTTAAAAATCACTCAACTTAGCCTCGTGTTTACCATCGATGCTGCCGCTGACGATGTAGCTGGTTTCTATGCCATGAAGTGAGAAACGCGCTGAGAATTCTGGGGTGATTTCTTCACTGGAAAGCAGAAAGACCTGAGGTTTGGCTTTTTTTTCTTCGTCTTCTTTATCATTATCTTCGTCCGTGGCTTCGGCCTCTTCACCAATGATGATGTCAGTTTGTTCGATGATGAGTTCGATTTCCATTTCTTCGGCTAGCTCACGTTTGCGCAGTAGTTTGTCGTCACTGACAGCCTGCCAATGGTCATCAGTGTAAGTCAGAAAGCGATAGCTGTTTGTTTTGAATTCAAGCCCGTACTCGGTATTTTTTAATACCGCTTCTTCAAGTACCAGTTGTATCAAACGGTCAAGTCGATAGGCTTCTTCCTTGATCAAATCTTCGGGGGAACTACTGCGAATAGTGAGCGTGGCAAAAGAAAAAAGAATCGCAACAATGACAATAACAATCAATAATTCGAGCAGAGTAAATCCATGTTCTTTGCTCGACCTTAGACTGTAAAAAATGTTATTAGATTTTTTTTTATTCAATGTCCCATGAACCAATATCGGCGAACACACCTTCACCACCGGGAGCACCATCGGCACCCAGTGAATAAATATCCAATTCGCCGTGCTGGCCAGGGCTCATATAAAGATAGTCATGTCCCCAGGGATCTTTTTTCAGTTTTTTGATGTAACCACCTGATTTCCAGTTAGCTGCTTCACTGGGTTGAGTGACTAATGCTTCAAGTCCCTGATCGGTGCTTGGATAAACAAAATTATCCAGTCGGTAAACATCCAGTGCGCTTCCGAGTGCTGTGATATCGTGTTTGGCTTTGGCGACACGTGCCTTGTCTGGATTGTCCATAATTCTGGGCACAACAACACCGGCAAGAATGCCGAGGATGACAATAACCACCATAAGCTCGATCAGAGTGAAGCCCTTTTGCTGTGATTTCATAGTATTGATTTTTGATTTCAAGTTTTCCTGCTCCATATTTTGTTTTGCTACTGCTTGCGCAACGGGTTAGAGTGCGCGAAATTCATAAAATTAGATAAATGAATAATTTATTGAGGGAATAGTAACAAATGCACCTTGAGCTGCCTATTAAAAATCGTATTACTCTGCGATGGAATCATGCTTTATGGCTTTTTATATTGTTATTCAGCGCCTTTCTGCAGGCCAGTGGTCAGGTGCCCAGCTGGCGCTATGATCTGGCGCTGATTGAGAGTGGCGACTATTGGCTGTTGTTGAGTGGCAATATCGTGCATCTCAACTGGACACACTGGGCATTGAATATAGCGGGCTTAACCATTGGCATCTTTTTTTTCGGCAGCTAT
>JBEQLM010000088.1:0-6491 GCA_040325975.1 Gammaproteobacteria bacterium
GTCATATAAAAATAATTAAGCTAACGATAAGCTTATATCCGCTGCCCATATCGGCCAGAAAATACCAAATAATGCAGCTCCGCCGAACGTGCATGAAATACCCATTTTAAGTTTATTGGAACTCATCAATAGCAAGCCTCCATACATAAGCCATCCCCAGGGGGTGAGTAGTGATAATAGTAACCCCTTGTGGTACAAGGTAAATAATGTACTTATGTCGCTTAATTTTCCTGGTGATAATTGATCGATAATGAACCAACTAATAGTGGAAAGCAGGAGAGCCAGTACAGGACCAAGAATCAGCCAGAGAATTACGATTTTTATTTTTGGAATATTTATCATGAAGTGGTTTCTTGGGGTGCTGCATAAGCAGCTAGTGGTAAGTGAAAAGATGTATGTTCTGGATTGCATATCCAGGCAAACTAGATACCCGTATATAGGAAGGTTTCTAGGTTAAGGCCCCATTATATCCTTTTCTCTGTCTTCAAATGTACAGCCGCTCTCATATATATGGCCAGAATAGTGCTCAGTGAAAGCAACGCATAGCTCCTTACGAGATAACCATTCACCTTTCTCCGAAATACAGTATTCAGTATTCAATTTTTTCTCTTCATCTCTGAATATTTCATAGAGCTCTACTTCGTCTGGTTTGATTTTATGTTCAGTAAGGTGTGCTACCAATGCACAGATAGTATCTGCGAGAAAAGAGTTATATTTTTCATCGACTATTCTTACTCTGGCTTCATAGGTATAGGGAATATCTTTTTTATACTTCGATTTTGGGCCAATAATTTTGCTTAGCAAGCTCATTTCGATTCTCCTTACATTGTTTGTCCCAGTCTAATGACTGGTTCCCTCTAAATAGCGTGTCTTGTTATAGACATTATATTTACCGGATGGTTTGTTCATCGGCAGGCGTTTAACTTCTTTTAGCGTTTTGGCGTCATAGACAATCACTGCACCATCTTTGTCCCAGATACTGAGTAGTGCATATTTCCCATCACGGGTAAACTCAACATGTGCAGCTGTTTTTCCTGGGGCAGGACGTAGCGTTTTAACGATTTCCAGTGTGTTTTTATCGATCACGTGGACGGCGTCTTTATTAGGACCGAAGAAGACATCTACCCAGGCATAGGGTGTGTTTTTGTGACTACGCATGAAGAAACCAGGGCCTAGAGTTTCAATGTTCTTTATAGTTTTCCAGGTTTCCATATCAATGACGCTGACGTTATTTGCCTTCAGGTTGGGTGTGGCAAGCACCTGACGTCCTTTATACTCCCAGGTAATGCCTGAGCCGAGGTGTGGCATGCCGGGAAGCTTAAGGTCGGAGATAATGACGCGGCCAAGATCCATGTCGACGACCTGACCTTTACCTTCACGTGAAGCACCGATGAGTGAGACATATTCCTGGTCAAAAAAGAAATCATCAAGATACTCACTGACTTTAATTTTTCTCACTGGAAATGGTTCAAGTTTGGTGTTTTCACCGGAGTCGGGATTGTAATCATGCACCCAGGTACCGAATCCTACCGGTGGTTCATCTTCGTAAGAAATTTCCCATAACTCGGGTATATCTTTCAGCGCTGCAACAAAACTGTTGCGTGGTGGGGCAGTATAGACTGCGCTGACACGTGATGTTTTGCCGTTGGCGTCTTTGACATCGTAGAGTTTGATCGGGCTTAGATCTTTGGCATCGAGTAACACCAGTGTGTGCGGCAGGTAGTTGGCAATCATCACATAACGGCCATCGGCTGATACGGCCTGGTTACGGGTATTGATACCAACACGTATTTCGGCGACCAGTTTCAGGTTGTAGATGTCGTATTTGCTGATCCAGCCATCGCGTGAGGCAAAATAAACAAAGCGGCCATCGGGTGAATATTTAGGGCCGCCGTGTAATGCAAAGCGTGATTTAAAACGGTGGATAGGTTCCATCTTGTCACCGTCGAGCAGGGTTACATGGTGGTCACCCAATTCAACCACCAGAAACATATTTAACAGGTCGGCTACTTCGAAAACAGGTTTGTTAGATAAATCACTTTCTTTATTATGAATAATCTGACTGGCTCTGATTTCATCCATACCCCATACCGGTGTTTCTTTCAGAGGGGTGTAGACGTAGTCAACAAGTGACTGAATTTCTTTATCTGAAAGTTTTTCTTTAAAGGATGGCATCTGGGTCGCGACTCTGCCATTTTTAATGACTTCAATAGCGGCTTTCTTGCGTAGGCGTTTCAGATTTTCTGGTAATAGTGCTGGCCCCATACTGCCAAGACGATTTTCGCTATGGCACTCTGAGCAATTATCTTTATAAAGTTTTATTACCTCATTGCCAGCTGTAGCGAGTGTAGCATTTGAGGACGTCAGAATAAGCGAATAGAAAATTCCGAATAGCAAAATGTTTTTGTGTGTCATGAATATTGTTTTTTATTAGTTAGTGACGTGTACCGTGCCAATCATTTCCGGATGTGGGCCACAACGGTAGGGGAATGAACCAGTTTCTTTAAATTGGCGCTCATAGGAGTCACCGGCGAATAAATAATCATCGGGTTCCTCTTCACCCAGTGCTTCAAACCAGACGCTGTGATACTGACGTTTTTCCTGATTCTCCCATTGCACGGTTTGATCTCGTTTGATGGTGATTTCCTGTGGGATGAATTTGAATTTCTTGATGATGACCAGCGCTTTATCACTGGCGGCGAAAGCACTGAGGTTGAACGTAATCAGTATAAAAATCAGTAATTGTAATATCCAACGCATTATTTTCTTCACTTATGTATCAATATTGAGATAGCTATCATAACCGAGGTCTGATTAACAAAAAAGGCCGCAGGATAAACATCCATGCGGCCCTTATCAAAGTTAATTAGGTGGTTATTACTTACCTATAGCATTGATCTCCGCTTCATCATCATCAAAGCCTAGCTTGAGACCTAGTGAGACATGATGGAAACGACTATTACTGTAATCATCATGAATAGCGAAACCAATGTTGTAAATCTGATCGGCACTCATGCTGATATCACCCAGTTTGTCAGAGGTCAGTTTGCGAGTCATTTCAACTGTCCATATACCTTTTTTGAGGCTACCGGTGAATTTAACTCCCTGGCCACCGGTCATGACGCGCTCTGCAAGAATGTAGCCATCCTCAGATTCACCCGTGCCAGACTTATAGCGCAATAGATCCATGAATGATCCCTTTTCCAGTAGAGCCTGTATTTCAGCTTCGCTTTTCAGTTTATCCCAGCCACCACGTTTTTTACCATCTTTACCTTCAATTTCGATTGAGGTGCGGCTTTCTTTCAGGTACTTGGTGAAACCATTGCTGGTATCGAGTCTACTACCTGCCAGTGCTGATTTATCAGGCTGATGAGGCATATAGTTAACATCGTGATGGCATGTTTGCCAGCAGCCTGCTCGTTCTGCAAATTCAACTTTGGGATCATCTTCGCTGTCAGTAGATAGCATGATAGCCAGCTTGATGGGATTCTTTGCATCCATCTTGCCGCCCTCAGCAAAGGGGGTAGGTGCGTGTTTACCATCTTTCCACTGGAAACGCATGTACAGGTTATCCGCATCATGGGCTGCCTGTATATTCACTAAAATGCTGCCACGTTTACCGGGAATAGGCGTTGGTTCCACTTTTTCACCAGAGACAATCAGATCGCCAATATCGACTTCTTCATCTTCATGGCACTCAAAGCATCTGTCACCTTTCATGAAGGGGCGTTTGCCACCGTGATCACTGCCTTTGAGTGCCCATTCCAAAGAGGCCTGTCCAGGGAAGAACAGAGTGATTTCTGCTGGTTCTACACCGCTCCAGTCAATACCTGACTTAGATGATGTAGTGCTTGCTTTGGTAGCAGGTTTGCTCGCTGGTGCAGCCTTTTCCGGTTCTGGCTGAGCTGCTTCTTCAACCATGGCGGGTGCTTCGGCTTCTTGATCTGCCTTATCGGTAACAAGCTTTTTGCCATTATCAATAAATGCCTGCCATTGCGGTGCGATTGGGCGTTTATTTTCTGGAACAGCTTTTGATATTTCATCCAGCTCTTCTTCACTAAGTTGATCATGAACCTTGTTGTGTGCGATACCTTTGTGGCAATCAATACAGGTATTACCATTTTCCATAGCAGTGGCGTGCTGTTTACGAGAACGTTTTTTCTGATCTTCCGGTTTCATCGAGTCGAAATGATGGCAGTTTCTGCACTCACGTGAATCGGTTGATTTCATTGCGCGCCAGACATTTTTTGCCAGGAATAAACGTTTGGCATCGAACTTCTCAGGTGTATCAATAGTGCCGAGTATCTTGTGTAACACTTCGTTACTGGCTTGAATTTTACGTACTACTTTGTGTATCCATGGACGTGGTACATGGCAGTCTGAGCAGGCGGCACGAACACCACTTCGGTTGGTGTAATGAATGGTTTTTTTGTATTCCTGGAAAACATTTTCTTCCATCTCATGACAGGAGATGCAGAAATCCATGGTATTGGTGACTTCCATTGCGGTATTGAAACCGCCCCAGAAGATAACGCCGACAATCATGAAAAATAGAGCCGCACCGAGTGTGGTACCCATCAGGACCTTGCGCGACATCAATCCGAATTTCCTCGGTGAATTTGTCATATTAAATACTCGCCTTTATTTTGTTATTGCGTATTAAAAAAGACCTTCCCTGGTTTTGTTCGTTGTATTAAAAAAGAGACCTGTTTATAAAGTCCCTTGTGTAATACGTATTCTATCTATTTAGAAGAAGGGCGGACATACATATTATATGTCCGCCCCCTTACATTTACATCGTAACTCTTTTATTAAGTTACGTGGTTAACGCGGTTGTACACGTTGAACTTACCTGTTGGAGCATAAAGTCCTTTAACGCGTGCTTTTTCTTCCAGTGTCTTAGCATCAAATATGATGATTTCACCGTTAGGTTTCAGACTATCTGAACGATTCCAGACAGAAGCCCATACTTCAGTACCATCTTTGTTGAACTCAAAGTGAACGGCTGCGTAGCCTTTCTTCGTGGTCAACTGAATGGTTTTAACAATCTTACGAGTCTTCTTATCGAGGACTTTAACTGATTGCTGAATAGCTGGCTCAGGATGTTTAGTCTGGTCTATCCAAACGTAATCACTCTTAGGATGAGTACGAAGGAATACGCCAGCACCGTCGGTATCAACAGTGTAGCAAAGTTTCCATGCCTGTTTTTTGTGACCTTTAGGATCATTGCCCCAAACACTGACTTTGCCCACACCTAGATGTGTTGTACCCGCTACAGGACCACATTTGTCATCGTTCCAGTTTGCACCAGGACCTGGGTGAGGTTTCTTATCAACATCGATCATTGCTTCCAGTTTGCGTTCTTTGGTATCGATGACAACCATCTTGTCAGATGCGTTAGCAGCGATCTGGAAATAGCGACCGGTAGGATCGTAGAAACCGTCATGCAGGAATTTAGCAGAGTCGATCTTGGTAATCTGGAGGTTTTCAAGATCAGAGTAATCTACCTGCCACATCTGACCTAACTCCTTCGCGGCCACTAACCATGAAGTTGCCATTGGAGTGTCATAGATCGCAGCAACACGTGACTCGTTAACATACTCACCATCAACGTTAACACCACGAGTAGAAACGACTTTCAGAGGTTCCATGGTCATAGCGTCAGCAATAACGAAGTGAGGAGGCCAGTAACCGCCACCGATAACGTATTTGCCATCACCTGAAACGGCAACGTCACGTGCGTCATAAGCAACCTGTACCTGAGCCACTTTCATCTTGTCTGGATTAGCCCAGAGATCGATCTTGGTCATCATACCGTCACGACCCATGATGTACCAGAAACGACCAGCATCTTTAGCATGCAGAGTTTGATGATGTTCTACAGTTTTCAGTACGTGTACCGCATAGCCAGTAGGGATATGGGCAACCACTTCTTTTTTGTCACCATCGATGATCGCGATACTACCTTTGTCACGTTCGATAGCGATGAAGAAGTTCTCCCAGTTACGACCATGCATTGGTTTTGTTGGGTAGTCTTTAGGCTGTACAAAAACCTTGTGACGTTCTTTCATCAATGCCAGTGACATTTCGGGTGGAACAGGTGGGTCCATCTGAATATATCGAGCCAGCAAGTTAATTTCTTTTTTGCTGAAGATGTCATCGAAGTTGTTCATGCCGCCTTCGGTGCCCTGGGTGATGATCTTCGCAAGACGTTTGGTGCCTAGCTTCAAAGTACCTTTGGTCTTCTTAGCTTTGTTTGCCTGTGGCTCCAGATTTTTACCTGTAGCGCCTTTACGCAATACACCATGACAACCCGCGCAACGCTGGAAGTACATACTGTTAGCTTTTTCGAACTCAGCCTTATTGAGAGGTTTGAATTCTTTCTTTTTAGCAAAAGCGACGCCTGAAGACGCTGCCATGCCTACGCAGACAGCTAGTAAAGCCGCCCCGTATTTTGTTTTATATTTAACGTTCATTAATTTTAACTCCTA
>JBEQLM010000089.1:0-6475 GCA_040325975.1 Gammaproteobacteria bacterium
ATGGTAAATGTCGTAGCCAGTTTAATAAGACCTCACGGTCAGGCGCGTTGAATATTTCATCCAGAGTATCATGCCGACCTGCTTTTTTCTGAGTGTAGGCAATGGCCAGTAAATGTAAATCATGGTTACCGAGTACAGAAATGGCATTATCTTCTAATGATTTAATAAAACGAAGAGTTTCTAGTGATTTTGGCCCACGGTTGACTAAATCCCCAGTGAACCAGACTGTGTCACAGTCTGATTTAAAATTGATTTTTTTTAAAAGATGCCTGAGTTCATCATAGCAACCCTGAATATCACCAATGGCATAAGTGGCCATTATTTGTCCTGTGTAGAATATTGGGTTTTCTTTAACTCTATCAGTCTGAACCACCCATTCGCAAGTGCTGGTTCGTTGCTAATTACTTTTAATGAAGGTGATGATTCTAATGTGTGCTCAAAAACCACATCTGTACGGGTGGCGATATGTCGGATGAATAGATTAAATATTTTGCGAAAGGGAGCAAATTCATCAGGTTTCAAGAATTTATCAAAAATGAAGAGGCTACCTCCTGGTTTTAATACGCGGGAAGCTTCCAGGAGAGCAAGGTTTGAGTCGGGAACCACGGCAAGAATAAGATGCATAATGACAATATCAAATTGCTCATTATTAAAGGGAAGATTCTGGCTATCTGCACAGATGAGATCAATATTAAAAGACAGTTTGGCCGCGCGATGATTGGCTATTTTTAGCATGGCAGGGGTAATATCTGAGCCAGTGTATTCTGCATCCCGTGGTAGATAGGGAATATCGAGGCCGCTACCAATACCATTAATCAATATTTTTTTATTTGTGGTATTTGTTATTCTATCGATACTTTTTTTGCGCGCCTTATCAAGAGGCCGAGATACAAAGAAATCGTAAAAAGGCGCAAGCAAGGTATAGCTATGCTTGAGGGACATTTATGGGTCTAGTGAAGGGTGTTGGGTACGGCGAGCGTAAAGTTTGGAATGTCAGCTTCAAATAACTCGCCAGAATCAGTAATCATTTGATAACTGCCACGCATGGTGCCAACAGGTGTGTTCATGAAAGTGCCCGAGGTGTATTTGAAATTTTCGCCAGGTGAAAGGTGTGGTTGTTCACCAATAACGCCTTCACCGCGTACTTCCTGAACCTGACCATCACCGTCGGTGATAACCCAGTGACGCGTTAGTAAGCGTGCAGATTTTTTACCCTCATTACGTATTGTGACCGTATAAGAGAAAACGTAATGATCATTGGAAGGGTCAGATTGCTCCGCAAGATAGGCTGGGAGGATTTCAACATTAATTTTGTTAGCGTTATCTGACATGATGCTAGCATTATAGCAAGACACAAAATGAGATGGTTTGTGAGCCGATGAAAGGTGTAAATATTAGGATATGTGAGCGTGTAGTCTTAAAAAGTCCTCAACGCTGAGCTCTTCTGCTCGTTGGCTGGGGTCGATGCCAGCGGCAATAATTTGATCGGTATCACAAAATTTCTTCAGATTGTTTCGTAAGGTTTTTCTTCTTTGAGAGAAAGATTGTCGAATCAAGTCCTCATAGGCCTTAGGGTCTTTCACTCTATTACTGAAAGTCTCATCTGGAATTAAGCGAAGTATGGCCGACTCAACCTTGGGTGGAGGGTCGAAAGCCATCGATGGAACCAGGAAAAGCGGTGTTACTTTAAAATAGGTTTGTATCATCACAGATAGTCGGCCGTAAATCCGATTGCCGGGTTGTGCGGCGATTCTTTCTACGACTTCTTTTTGTAACATGAAGTGCATGTCTTGCACATCATCTCTACTTTTGAGTAAAAGGAATAAAACAGGCGTGGAAATATTGTAAGGCAGGTTGCCAACTACACGTAGTTTCTTTTGTGAACTGGTGCTTTTTCTGAAC
Organism: Gammaproteobacteria bacterium; assembly: GCA_040325975.1. GTDB lineage: Bacteria > Pseudomonadota > Gammaproteobacteria > SZUA-229 > SZUA-229 > LH-M37. The sequence goes on from JBEQLM010000089.1 coordinate 1,903, forward strand.
GCGTTAAAATCAAATTTAAGCACATCAATTTCATGGACAACAGGCTTGCCTTCATTTCTACAATTGAAAAGTAGTTTAGGTATGATATCTCGGTCGAGCTCAATAACATTTAGAGTATCAGTTCGCTGAAGTAGAAGTCGCGTTATGGCTCCGAGACCGGGGCCGATTTCTATAATATTATCGTCAGGTTGTGGTTTGATACTATCAACTATTCTTTCAATGATCATCTCATCAATTAGAAAGTTTTGACCAAATCTTTTTTTTGCCTGATGTTGCATGTTAGTTTGAACGCAATGTTGTTGCCATGTGAATTGCTGCCAGCATGCTATTGATATTAGCATTACCAGTGCCAGCAAGGTCGAGAGCAGTGCCATGATCAACCGAGGTTCTGATAAAAGGCAGACCAAGTGTAACATTAACAGCCTTACCAAAGCCGGTGTGTTTGAGCACAGGCAAGCCCTGATCGTGGTACATGGCTAATACTGCATCGCATTGTATAAGGGAGGCACTTGTAAAAGCAGTGTCGGCAGGTGTCGGGTCAGAAATATTCATGCCTTTTTGTCTACAGTACTCGATTGCGGGTTGAATTACCTCAATCTCTTCCATGCCCAAATGGCCATCTTCACCTGCATGTGGGTTTAATCCACATACCAGTATTCGAGGGTGCCCAATACCGCATCTTTGTAGAAGAAATTGATTAAGTGTGGATATGATATAAATAAGTGAGTCGGTGGTTATAGCCTCACTGACCTTGCTCAAGGGTAAATGTGTGGTCGCTAAGGCAACGCGTAATGATTCTGTAGCCAACATCATTACAGGTTTACTGTTAGATAAGTCCGCAAGGAATTCGGTGTGGCCAGTAAAAGAAATTCCAGCTTCATTGATGATGCCCTTATGAACGGGACCGGTGACTATGGCATTTACCTGATCACTCAAACAAAGTTGGGCTGCTTTTTCCAGACATTCGAGTACATACGGGCTGTTCCTGCTGTTGAGTTTTCCGGGTACAGAAGGGGTGACGAGCTTAACGGGTAATATATTAAGTTGGCCTGCTCGGTGCTTGTTGAGATCAGTCGGTAATTTATCGAAGATGTTTAACTGAACATTCAGACCAAGTAGCTGTGCACGCTCTGCCAATAGATCAGGGTCAGCGATAACAAAAATTTCGGCATTGAAATCCTGACGCGCAATTTCTAGCGTAATGTCCGGGCCAATACCCGCGGGTTCTCCCGGGGTAATGACGAGACGATGTAACGGTTTATCCACTACTGAGCTATATTGCCAATATATTCGACATAGGCTTCGTCACGAATTCTTCGTATCCATAATCGTAGTTCTTCATCATACTTTCTTTTGTGAATAGCCTGACTTGCCTGTGATTTAAGGTTGGCCTGAGTTTTGTCCTGCTCGCGTCTGTCGAGAACCTGCAATATATGCCAGCCGAATTGGCTACGAAAAGGTTCTGAGATGGCATTTTTTTTCAGACTACCCATTACTTCTTCAAACTCTTTGACATAGGTGCCGGGGTCAGCCCAACCGAGATCGCCGCCTTTGATTTTTGAGCCGGGATCCTGTGAGTGCTCAGTAGCAAGTTTTGAGAAATCCTCACCCTGTTTAATGCGCTGTTTTAATTTGTTGAGCAATTTACGAGCGTCATCATCATTTTTCTGTTTGCTGGTGCGTATCAAAATGTGGCGAGCCAGAGTTTGCGTTACCATATTTTTACTGGTGGAACTATCTACCAGTTTTAGAATATGAAATCCGCTGGCACTTCGGATAGGTGCAGCCGTTTCGCCTTTGCCAAGATCTTTAATGGCAGCAAGAAAAGTTTCAGGTAGTTCACTGCCAGTTCTCCAGCCGAGATCACCGCCTTTGAGTGCATTACGCCCATCAGATTTCTGGATAGCAAGAGTTTTGAAATTAGCGCCATTTTTAATTTGATCAAAAAGCTGATCAGCTTTTTGTTTTGCTTTATCTATATCTTCTGGTGTTGCAGATTCTGGAGTAGTAATAAGAATATGTTGAATCTTGTATTTTTCACCACCATTGTTTTTATTGAGATTATTGTCAATAAAACGTTGGATTTCCTGATCAGAAATATTAACTTTGCTAGCAACCATTCGTTGCTGAAGTTGTTTTATGATGATGTCCTCACGAGTTTGCTCACGAAAACGATCAAAGCTAATACCATCATTGGCTAGAGAATTTTTAAGTTTAGGCAATGTTATGTTGTTGGATTGTGCGATATTCTCAATCATCCTGTTCAGGCTAATGTCATCGATAGTAATGCCCATTTGTTTAGCCATTTGCAACTGAATGCGAGTGCTTATCATGCGCTCTAATACCTGTTTGCTAAGCGCCTCCATCTGCTCTTTGGAATTTTTATCTAGTTTGAGTTGCACGATGAAATCTGCAATGCGATTATCTAATTCATTTTGGGTGATGACATCATCATTAATGATCGCAATGATTTTATCGAGCGCTTGTTGTGCGTTTGCATTTTGTGAGGCTAGGGTCAGGCACAAACATGTTGTGATGGTATAAAACGTGTTTTTTAAATTATTGAATAGCTTCATTTCTAATCCTCGTTGTAACCCAGAATGGCGTGTTCAAGTGTATCGCTGACTTTATTGCCTGAGACACTGCCCAGACCTTTGAATACCAGCTGCACCATAAAGGTGTTGTCATATTCTTCGATATTATTGATGTATTTTAAACTTCTTTGTGCCATGAGTTGTACTGACCAACAACAACTGTCGTAACTAATACCAGCGATAGATTCAATATCATGATCATTCTCAAGCGAGTAATTCCATCGGCCAAAAGCAGAGTACGAGTTGTTGATAGGAGCAATAAATGATAAATCAGTTTGTCTGATTTCTGGGGTGATGTTGCTATCGTTGCGAAGCCCTAGATTAAATATATGTTTTGAATCTGATTGATAATGTATTAAAAAGTTTCCACGTTGACTCTGATTTATATCGGTATTCCATTGTGTGCTTGCACTCATGCTCCAGTTGTTTACATTGGCTGCAAGTTCAGCCATAAGATCAGATTTATTGTTATTTTCTATAACACCTGTGATTGATACCTGTCGATCCTCAAAATAACTGATCTGGCCAATGCTGGCACGTAAATATTCGTGACCTGTTTCAGAGCTGATCAAACGACTACTCAAGGCGAGTGTTAGCTGATCAGCATCACCGATTCTGTCACCACCATTAAAACGATTATCTCTGAATAAAAGAGCGGTGCTGAAAACACTAGATTGGGTGTCAAAGTTCGGTAATAAACTTTGATCCCGGAACGGCACATTTAAATAATAAAGTCTTGGCTCAAGAGTATGGATGAGTCCACTATTGAGTTCACGTTCAAAGAACAGGCCGGCATCAAGGCTGGACATGGGCAGATTTCTATCTTCATGGTTTTGTTCAGTGCCATTACCATCTTTAACATCATAATGAGTATGGCTAAATTTAATAGCAGGGTCGATAAACCAGAAAGAGCCTTCGGCCGGCCAGTGAACTCCGGGTGTAAAACGGAGTCTTGAGCCGGTGATAACAGTGTCATCCTCGTGATCAAAATCTATCCATTCCGTATCCAGTGTAAATGCCAGACCGCTATGGGTGATGGGTTGATCGCCTTGCAGGCTAAGTTGTGGCAATTTTCGATAGGGACGGTCAGAAATTAAAATAGTGGTATCGAGTGTCTTATATGTTTGCGCTAGAAAATAACTACGCCAGTATTGCTTATTAAAATTCAGTTTGAGATTGCGATTAAGATGCGTGGTACTGGAAGTTGATAAATTATTACTGAAATCATTGAAATACTCGGTGTCCGAAACATCCTGAACATCAATATCCATGTTCAGATCTGAAGTGAATTGTGTATGTTGCTGATACTGAAACTGGTACCTACTGTCTTCGGTGATTTTATCATTATTTAAATATGCAGCATCCATTTTTCCATTGCTAATTTCAGTAAGAAAACGATATTGCATATCCAGTTGTGTACCGCGACGACTCATCAAATGTGGTGCAAGAATTGCGTCATGATTGGGTGCAATATTCCAGTACCAGGGAATGGTAAGCTCACTACCACGTGAGGATGAATTTCCAATTTCAGGAGCTAGCAGACCACTACGTCGACGATCCCCAATGGGGAATTCCATGTATGGAATATAGAGGAAAGGTACTTCCATAAAGCGCAAAACAACATCTTCTGCTGATCCATATTCTTCTTCATGGTTCAGGCTGATGTTATCTGCATCCAGTCGCCAGTCTGGATCTTTTAGATTACAACTGGTGATTGAGGTATTTTTTAGTTCTGTATTATTGTCTTTATTAGCACTAATACTGGCAGCCTTGCCACGCATATTGTTTTTCTCAATTTGAAATTCAACGCTCTCAAAAAAGGAAGATTGTTTTTCTTTTGATAATTGACCCATGTCCGCATTAATTGCCATGTTGTTGGTGTCAACGTGAACATTGCCATCGAGGCTGATGTTTTCACTACTTTGATTGTAGCTTGCCTTGTCAGCGGTAATGCGAAGCTCATGTTTCTCAATCACCAC
>JBEQLM010000008.1:0-19085 GCA_040325975.1 Gammaproteobacteria bacterium
CGCTCATGGTCGGGCCGGCTGAACGTAAAAAGGCGTAGACGCCACCACCAACAACTTCCTCGGTGCCACAAACCGCACCGCCCATGCAGCGACCCTGGCCATCGATGTATTTGGTGGCAGAGTGAATGACGATGTCTGCACCTAACGCTAACGGTAGTTGCAAAGCCGGTGTGCACAGACAGTTATCGACCACTAACAAACAATCTTTGCGATGCGCAATTTCGGCCAGCGCCGCGATATCGACCAAATCTAATAACGGATTCGACGGTGTTTCTAAAAACAGTAATTTTGTTTTTGGCGTGATCGCGGCTTCCCATGCTTTCAAATCTGGTAGATCAACAAAGGTGGTTGAGATATCCAGTTTGGCCATGAAGCTGGTCAGTAAGATGGTGGTGGTGCCAAAAATACTGCGCGATGAAACGATGTGATCACCCGCACTCAACAAACCGATGAAAGTCGCGGTGATGGCGGCCATGCCGGAGGCAGTTGCAACACAACGCTCGGCACCTTCTAATGAAGCCAGACGTTCTTCAAAAGTTCGCACCGTTGGATTGGTGAAACGTGAATATATATTACCCGGCTGTTCGCCCGAGAAACGTGCGGCCGCTTCTGCTGCGGAGGCAAACACAAAACTCGAGGTCGGGAAGATGGCTTCGCCGTGTTCACCTTCGTGGGTACGCACCTGTCCGGCACGTACTGCGCGGGTGGCAAAACCATAGTCTTCGTTGTCTTTAAAATCACTCATTTCTTTTCTATTCCTCAATCATCACTTCAGTACCGGATTCAACCAGTCTGAATAATTCCACGATATCTGCATTTAACATTCTGATACAACCCATCGATGCCGGTGTGCCGATATGTTCTTCGTCACTGGTACCGTGAATGTATATGTATCGCTGATAAGTGTCTACATAGCCACCCTGATTTCTTCCCGGCTGCATGCCTTCCAGCCACATGATCCGGCTGGTGATGACGTCTTCGGGCAGCTCGACACCGCGTTCGATGCATTCTTCCAGACTGCCGTGTGGCATTCGAGCAATATAGACTTCGTTGATGGGCATGGCACCACCAATTTTATCCTTGATGCGATGCAGACCAAGTGGTGTCTGATTGCTGTTATTTTGTGAGCCAGTGCCGAACTTTGATGTTGATACCGGATAGCTGTGCAGCACCTGCCCTGCCTCATCTAAAAGAGTCATGAGCTGGTCTTTAACGCTAATGTGTATGGAATTCATTGTTATGCCTGTAAAATACAATATATCGATTAGTATTACACAGTCAGCGGCTTAATCAATGCTCAAATTCTCTCAATCACTCCAGCATTACCCTTCGGATGATTTCAAACGTGTATTGAAAGATGAAATAGAAGCCTGTGATAAAAAATTATTACCGCTTGAGAAAGGTACGGCACAGGGAGGTTATGTGAGTGAAGAACCGATTACCGCAACGGTATTACGCGTCACTGATCAGGCCGATAGTATTCAGGTGATCGTCGGTATTTTCTTTACCGAGATTGTGATTTGTTGCGGCTGTGGTGATGACCCTATGCCGACAAATGTTTATTGTGAGATGAATTTCGAGATTGACAAACAGACGGCCGAAACAAAAATTAAAATCATTCAGCAATGAAGCCGTTTAATCTATAGCTCAACGGTTTCAGATGAAGTTCGTTCTCCAGTATCATTCTTGGCAGCATCATTACGCTTGTCCTGAAGCCGTTGAAAATAATCGCCATCGACATCATTGGTCACATACTTACCATCAAAACACGAGCAATCAAATTCGCTCAGTGCTTTATTGCCTTTTTTTACGGCTTCAATCAGGTCATCAAGATCCTGATAAATCAGCCAGTCAGCGCCAATGACTTCGGAAATTTGCTCAACCGTTCTATTGTGGGCAACAAATTCATCGGTCGCGGGCATATCGATACCGTAGACGTTAGGATGACGAACCGGTGGTGCAGCCGAAGCCATGTAAACTTTATTTGCACCGGCTTCACGCGCCATCTGAATGATTTGTTTTGAGGTGGTGCCGCGAACAATGGAATCATCCACCAGCAGGACATTCTTACCGGCAAATTCAAGATCGATTGGATTCAACTTCTGGCGTACTGATTTTTTGCGTTCCTGCTGACCGGGCATAATAAAAGTACGGCCAATATAGCGATTTTTAATAAAACCTTCGCGGTATTTCACGTTGAGGTGATAAGCCACTTCCAGCGCGGTGCTTCGACTGGTATCGGGAATAGGAATAACGACATCGATATCGTGATTAGGACGTTCGCGCAGAATCTTCTGAACCAGCGTCTGGCCCATGCGTAAACGTGCTTTATACACGGATACATTATCAATAATGGAATCGGGACGTGCAAAATAAACGTACTCAAAAATGCAGGGGACTAACCTGGGGTTTTCTGCACATTGCTGATTATACAGATTACATTCCTGATCAATGAAAACCGCTTCCCCCGGCGCTAAATCACGCACCAGTTCAAAACCTTGCGCCTGCAAGGCGACACTTTCAGAAGCCACCATATATTCTGTGCCTGCTTCTGTTTCGCGCTTGCCGTAAACAACCGGGCGAATACCATGGGGGTCACGGAAAGCCAGTATGCCCTTGCCAACGATCATGGCAATCACCGCATAACCACCACGGCAACGACGGTGTACTGCAGACACGGCTTTGAAAATATCATCACGATCAAAAACCGGTTTGGCCAGTATATTCAATTCGTGCGCAAAAACATTGAGTAGTGCTTCGCTATCAGATTCTGTATTTAGATGACGCATATCATCGATAAACAGTTGTTCTTTCAGCGACTCGGTGTTGGTTAAGTTGCCGTTATGTGCCAGTGCGATACCATAAGGAGAATTCACATAAAAAGGTTGTGCTTCCAATGAAGATGAACATCCCGCAGTAGGATAACGAACGTGGGCGATACCCATATTGCCAACCAGTTTTTTGATGTGCTGACTATAAAAAACATCACGTGCAAGGCCATTACCTTTGCGCATATAAAAGCGACCATCTTCACAGGTCATGATGCCTGCAGCATCCTGACCTCGGTGCTGCAAAACAGATAAAGATTCATACAGGTCAATATTGACCGGTGAATGAGCAACGATTCCGACGATACCACACATAATTATTTCACTATCCCTTCAGGGGTTAAGCTGCTTTCTGGAAAATAAGGTTTGACCATATAACTCAATTTTTCAAAGCGTTTTAGTAAATTTGATGATTGCCACCATTCCTGCTGCGGTAAAGGTGTCAAGCTACCGATAACGACAAAGACCACAATAATCAGCAAACCACGCAGGAAGCCAAACAGTATACCGAAAATGCGATCCGCGCCTGACAAGCCGGTTTTTTTCACAAAATGTGTCACTAAAACATTCACCAAAGCGCCGATCATCAAGGTGATGATAAACAATATAGCAAAGCCTACTGATAGACGTACCGCTTCAGATTCAATGCCATCCGGCAGAATCTGCGCCATTCTGGATGCAAAGCTTGTGGCTAACCAGATCGCCATGATCCATGTTGTCAGTGACACAGCTTCTTTAACAAAGCCACGCATCAAACTGAATAAAGCAGACAGGCAGATCACAAAAAGAATGATCACATCAACGACTGTCATGGTGTGTTAAGTCTCATGGATTTTAGGAAGATGGGCATTATACGCGTCTGAACAGGATGAACATACCCAAAACTTCGCTTTCTAAAGCACCACTAGGGATGATTAACAATGAAGCCATTAATCTTTTTATCTACCATCAATTTCAGCTTTATTTTTTCGAGCTGTTTTTTTTCTATCTCAGGCCCGATACGAACCCGGTAGCTTTTCTGATTATTGATTTCACTATCTGCTAAATAGGCTAAATAACCTTCTTTACGCAGGCTGTCTCGAAAGGCCAGTGCATTAGTTTTCTGACTAAAGGTACCCGCCTGTAAAGCCCAGGATTGAATTGGTTTGGGCGGAATAGCCTTTTTCTTCTGCTCTATCCTCTTCTTTTTTATATCCAGAGGTGTCGCAATCGTCACTGGTTTGGTCTTTATTTCCTTTAATGTTGGTAGCAATGGCTTAACCGGAATTTCAATATTACGATCATGGCGTGACTTATAACCGGAACCATCCAGCAATGCCGGTATCAATATCACACCCAGTGCGACCAGTACCACGGCACCGACTATACGTTGTTGAAGTGTTTTTTCCATATTGCCAAAATGATTCTGTGGTTATCCCAATAAGATCAGGAGAAATAGTATGTCGCCGCAGCAACCGTATAAAATGAGCCCAATATGACGATTCTATCCTCTGGATCAGCATCGCGCATGGCCGCTTCTATGGCGGCTTTCACTGTTAATTCAGCGCAAAGTTTAACATCCGAGGGCTGCTGAGCAAGCAACTCATTTTTATTTAATATGTGGCCTATTTTATCTGACATAATCTGTGCCGATAATCCTCTGGCCTCGGCTTCCAGGCCCGCGGAATACCAGTAGTCAGTGACTGGCAGCAATAATGAAATTACCTCATCAACGGGTTTATCGGCCAGCATAGCAATCACAACTCGGGTTGAACCTTCTACAGCCTGCGCCTGTAACTGGGCGACCAGTGATGTGACTGCATGCGGGTTATGAGCGACATCGGCAATGACTAAAGGCTGGTCATGCAGCTTTTCAAAACGGCCATGCAGCTGCGCATTCAACAAACCCTGTCTGATATGTTCATGACTGAACTCTAACCTGGCTTCCAGAGCTTGCAGCGCCATGATGGCGGTAGCAGCATTACCGATCTGAAACTCACCTTGCAGTGCTGGCCTGGGCAAGTTTTTCATGCTGCCAAAGGGACTTTGCAAAGACCACTCATTGGAAGATGAGCGCTCTGTTGTGTATTGCTGACCCAGTTGAAAAAATTCAGCTGATATTTGTTGTGCCACTTCTAACAGTGAACCTGGCGCATCTGACTCTCCACAAATAGTGGGCTTGTGCGCACGCATAATACCGGCTTTTTCCCGAGCTATATCTTCACGGTTATCACCCAGCCAGTCGGTGTGGTCAATCGCGATGGAAGTAATAATGGAAACATCGGGTTCCATCACGTTCACCGCATCCAGTCGTCCTCCTAAACCAATTTCCATGATGACCAGATCGGGTTTGGCTGACATAAACAGATCAATCGCGGCCAAAGTACCAAACTCAAAATAAGTCAGTGCAATCTCGCCTCGAGCTTGATCGATGCGCTCAAAAGCCTGACACAGGCTTTCATCATCGATATTTTTACCGTTGATCTTTATACGTTCGTTATAGTGTGTGATGTGTGGAGAGGTATAACAGGCCACATTGAGACCTGCTGCTGTAGCCATGGATTCCAACAGACTCACCGTCGACCCTTTGCCATTGGTGCCAGCAACCATGATTAAGGGACATGCAAATTTACTGTCCAAAGCCATGCCCTGCAATACATCAACGATGCGTTCCAGACCGAGGTCAATTTCTACGGGATTGAGTGTTGCTTGCCAGTCCAGCCAGGCATTGAGGGAATTAAATCTCATGAAGACTTTCACCGCAGACAAATTTGACAGGATCAAATTTGAACGCACACAGTGCGGCCCGAAGGGTGGAGGGCAGGAAGCCAGGAATAACTGCAGCGAAAGACAAACAGCAATGTAGCTTAGAGGCAGTTTTTAGATACATCTGGATCCCTGCTCAAAAGAATGCGGGGATAACAACAAAATAATAAACTTATTCCGGATCAACAAACAGTGTCTGAATGCGCTCAATAGCTCCCCTATTTTTGAGTAATGCATCAACACAATCAGAATCTAGCTCTTCACCAGTTATACGTTTGAGCTCTGCAAATGCCTCATCAATAGACCATGCTTCTTTGTATGACCTCTTACTGGCAAGTGCATCAAAAACATCAGCTACAGCAATAATTCTGGCTTCGATGGGTATCTCATTGCCACTTATTCCATCAGGGTAGCCACTCCCATTCATCTTTTCATGATGTGAGTGAATAATATTCCTTAGAAATTTTATATATTGCATACCATCAAGCTGATAATTATCGAGTATGGTGTTGATAATCTCCAGACCTTTATTCGAATGCGTTTTCATCACCTCGAACTCTTCGAAGGTCAGCTTGCCTGGTTTTAAAAGAATCTTGTCAGGAATGGCAATCTTTCCAACATCGTGTAGCGGTGCAAACAGATAGATGTGCTCTATCATTTCATCATCAAGATTGTATTTCTGCGCAACACCCATAGCTATCAATCGAGAATAACGCGCCATCCTGTCGAGATGTTCTCCCGTTTCAGGATCTCTATGGTGACTCATCACAAGCGCTGTTTTGACGGTGGATGTCAAAGAATTTATGATACTGAATTCGATAACTGTCAATGCGGCAATTAAATGAATCAGTGGCGTTATCTGCTCAAGTACATCGTCTGCAAAGGCATTAATCTGGCACGAATTTATAAATATAAAGCCGTAAAACTGACTCTTATTGTAGATGGGGTAGGTATAGCTGGATTTAAAGCCGAATTTTTTTAACTGCTCACTATGCCGTTTCTTAACAGAGTCGTAAACGGACATATCATTAACTATTCGAGGTTCGCCTGACTTTGCAATTTTATTCAGTGACTTTGAATCACTCAAGACTGATTGATAGCGATTTAATGGATCACCATTGCTGGTGTAATGAATATAAGTAGTCAGGCTGTCGCAATCAGAATCATAAAGTGACAGTGATATCCGGTCTATAAAATCAAATTTTGAATTCATCTCCTGATATACAAGCTTTAGCTTGTTAGTAATTAACTCTTCCCTGGTAATTTGTTTTAACTTATCTTCGTATTGTGACATTTAGCGTTTCCTAAACAATGCATACCATCATTCGGCATAATGTATTAATAACGCCTGAATATTAGATTGTGTCTTATTATATAACATTATAAAAGAAAGGGGAATTTATGGCGCGCCTTATTTTGATTCTAAAAGATGGGACTTCATACAAAGTGTCAAAATAAAAAAGAAGAATCAGCTGCACTCGCTAGATCAAGCGGCAGGGAATATTTATTGTCTTTGGCCAAATAATTCCGTGCCAATCCTGACCATGGTCGCACCTTCTTCTATAGCTATGGCATAGTCATTGGACATGCCCATCGAAAGCTGATCAAACTCTTTCAGATTAAACTTCTGCTGACATTGATCACGCAGTGCCCGCAAATCCGATAATACCCACAGGTCTATGCATTACTATTTCTGTAAATTCTGCTGACGCCTTTGCTTATAATAATTAATCAATCCGTTGGTCGAACTATCATGCTTATCAATAGATTCAATGTCGTTTAATTCATGCAGAATGTTTTTTGCCAGCTGCTTGCCCAATTCTACGCCCCACTGGTCAAATGAATTGATGTTCCATATCACACCCTGAACAAATATTTTATGTTCGTACAGTGCGATAATAGATCCCAGTGTTTTTGCGTTGAGAGTATCAAACAATATAGTACTAGTTGGCCGATTACCGTGAAGCACTTTGTAAGGCAGCAACTGTTCAATCTGTGCATCATCAAGACCGTCAGCTACTAATTCAGCAGTAACTTCTGCTTCTGTCTTGCCTCGCATTAATGCCTCTGTCTGCGCAAACACATTCGACATTAATGCACGATGATGTCTGTCGATGCAGCGAAAACTATAAACTGGGGCAAGAATATCCGCTGGTACCAGTTTTGTTCCTTGATGTAACAACTGAAAAAAAGCGTGCTGACCGGCAATTCCAATTTCACCAAAAACAACGGGGCCCGTGGTGTAATCCACAGACTCACCCTGTCGATCTACATCTTTACCATTGCTTTCCATATCGGCCTGTTGCAAATAGCCGGGGAAGCGATGTAAATGCTGGTCATAGGGCAACACTGCCATGGTTTGGGCTTCAAAGAAATTGTTATACCAGATGCCCAGCAATGCCATCATAACCGGTATGTTTTTTTCAAAGGGTGCATGCCTGAAATGCTGATCAACTTCATAGGCTCCCGCAAGTAATTCGTCAAACTTTTTAGAGCCAATCGCAATCACTATCGACAGACCAATCGCTGACCACAGCGAGTAACGACCACCTACCCAATCCCACATTTTAAAAATATTATCTTCTGTAATACCAAATTCTTTTGCCAGTTCCACATTCGAGGTCACGGCCGAAAAATGTCGATCAATGCATTCATCACTGCCCAGCTTGTTGGTGTACCATTGACGCGCGGTTTCTGCATTAACCATAGTATCCTGCGTGGTAAATGTTTTTGATGAAATAATAAAAAAAGTGGTTTCGGGATTAAGATATTCCAGCGTGTCATTTATGTGGTTTTCATCAATATTAGAAACAAAATGCACATTTAAATCATGCAGGGTATGAGGTCGCAGTGCCTCAGTTACCATTAATGGTCCAAGATGAGAGCCACCAATGCCGATGTTGACCACATCGGTGATGGCCTGATTAGTGGCACCAAGCCATTTTCTTGTTCTGATGCTTTCTGCCAACAGTTTAACTCGTTCACGTTCTACTCTAATTTCAGGCAAGATATCACAACCATCCACCATGATAGGTTGATCACCCTGATCTCTTAGAGCCGTATGTAATACGGCACGATGTTCCGTGTTATTAATCGGCACACCTTCGAACATTTTTTCTATCCAGCCAGATAGATCTGCCTCATCAGCCAACTGCAATAATAAATTCAGCGTCTCGTCATTAATACGATTTTTTGAATAGTCATACAGTATATCATTCAGTTTAAGAGAATATTTCTCAAATCGACTTTCATCCTCGTCGAACATGTCGCGCATATGCGTATCTTTTAATTCATCATAATGCCTGGTAAGCGCCGACCATAATTCTGACTGTATGAACTCGGACATTTTCTATTTAACCTCGATTACGCTATCAAACATCTGTTTCTCAGATGTCATCATTATGTGCCTGTAAAATTGCCGCATGCGCAGCCGCTAAACGCGCCGAAGGTATTCTGGGGCCCGAACAGGAAACATAGCTCAAGCCAACGCAATGAAAAAATTTAATTGATTCTGGATGCCCACCATGCTCACCACAAATGCCCATTTTCATATCAGGACGTACTTTTCTTCCCCACTCAATAGCAAGCTCCATTAACTTACCGACACCTTTGACATCAAGTACTTCAAATGGATTATCTACAAGGATTTTTTTATCGTTGTACATGGGTAAAAATTTATTTTCTGCATCTTCGCGTGAAAACGAAAATGTCGCCTGCGATAAATCATTGGTACCGAATGAGAAAAACTCTGCTTGCTCGGCTAAAAATTCTGCACGCATACAGGCTCGTACCACCTCTATCATGGTGCCAAATTTGAATTCAACTTTAACACCATATTGTTTCTCCACTTCTGCATGTATCGTATCCACATAGGCCTTAACGAGGATTAACTCCTGTGAGGTACAAACCTGTGGCACCATAATTTCCGGGCAAACATGGTCGCCTTCTTTAATGCATTCTGCAGCTGCTTCCAGAATGGCTCGAATTTGCATATTATATATTTCTGGAAATGTAATGCCTAATCGAACACCGCGATGTCCTAACATTGGATTGGTTTCAAAAAGTGTTCTTACCATTCTTAAAATGGATGTTTTCTTTTCAATGACCTCATCAACCATATGTGGTTCGGCGAGATAACGTACTCGTTTCTGGTCCGGGCTATCACAATACATTTGTTCGATAGCATCACTTAAAATATTCATGCCATTAACGGTATTTTTTAACTGTTTAAGCTGCTCTAATTCTTCCATCAGCTGTTGCTCGGAGGGCAGGAATTCATGTATCGGTGGATCAAGCAAACGAATGGTGACCGGTTTAGGTGCCATGATTTTTAAAATCGCTTTGAAATCACTGCGTTGTATTGGTAGTAATTGATCTAACGCACTTTGGCGTTTTTCTGCTGATTCTGCAATGATCATATCAATCACAACAGGCAAACGATCCTTGGCATTAAACATGCGCTCAGTTCGGCATAGACCTATACCCATGGCTCCATATTTCAGGGCCTGTTTGGCATCATGCGGTGTGTCTGCATTGGCCATGACCGCAAGTCTTGCATGCTCATCTGCCCATTGCAGTAAATCATCCAGTTCTGAAGTGATCTCGGCTTCAATCATAGGCAATTCACCTATGTAAACATCACCCGTGGTGCCATCAATAGTAATAAGGTCACCTTCAGAGATGGTATGTTTTCCTATCGAGGCGATGCGTAATTTCACATTAACATGAATACCTTCTGCGCCAGCAACACAGGGTTTACCCATGCCACGCGCAACCACGGCGGCATGAGATGTTTTACCACCACGGGCAGTTAAAATACCCTGCGAAGCAAAAAAGCCATGAATATCTTCTGGTTTGGTTTCTTCCCGTAACAAGATGACACGCTCTCCATTTCTGCCCAGTTTTTCTGCACGATCCGCATCGAAAATTGCATGACCTATAGCAGCACCAGGTGATGCAGGTAAGCCGCGTGCAACAGGCACCGCTTTAGTATGGGGATCAAGACGAGGAAAGAGTAATTGTTCCAGAAGAACAGGTTCAATACGAAGTAGTGCCTGTTTCTTTGTAATCAGCGCTTCTCGTACCATATCAACAGAAGTGCGTACCAGCGCGGTGGCGTTCATTTTCCCATTACGCGTTTGCAGGCAATAGAGCTGACCTTTTTCTATAGTGAATTCAAAATCCTGTATTTCTTTATAATGATCTTCTAACTTGTCACGCAGTTGCTTTAACTGCTTATACATATCGGGCATTTCGTCAAGCATGGCATCGATAGGTTTGGGTGTGCGAATGCCAGCCACTACATCTTCGCCCTGCGCGTTTACCAGGTATTCGCCAAATAATTCATTGGCGCCGGTATCAGGATAACGTGTGAAGCCAACGCCCGTGGCAGAATCATCACCTAAATTACCAAACACCATGGTGACAACATTTACGGCGGTACCATTTGCCATGTCGGGCGTAATATTAAATTCACGGCGATAATCCACTGCACGTTTGCCATCCCAGGAATTGAACACGGCCTTGATTGCGATTTCCAGCTGCACGAAAGGGTCTTCCGGAAACGGCATGCCTGTCACGCGCTTGACCACTTGTAGAAATCGCTCAGACACATCTTTTAGATCTTTTGCGGATAAACCTAAATCTACAGTGACACCGACTTTATTTTTTATGGTTTCAAATTCTGCATCGAACTCTTCATCAGGAATACCCAGCGCCACTTTACCAAACAACTGAATGAAGCGACGATAAGCATCATAAACAAAACGTTCATTATTTGTCTGTTCGATGAGTCCAGGCAATGTATCACTGTTGAGTCCCAGGTTAAGAATTGTATCCATCATTCCAGGCATGGACATGGCCGAACCTGAACGCACAGAAACCAGCAATGGATTTTTATGGCCACCAAAGGTTTTTTCAGTTTTCTGTTCCAATGTTTGCATGTGTGTTCGCACTTCATCCATCACACCAGCCGGTAAATTCTCTTTATCTACAAGATGAGTCAGGCAAGTTTCCGTGGTAATGACAAAGCCCGGGGGCACATTCAGACCCATTTGAGTCATCTCGCAGAGATTAGCGCCCTTGCCACCGAGCAACATTTTATTTTTACCATCCCCTTCCTCAAACGCGTAGACATATCTGGATGCTTCAGTCATAGTGATTCCTCTTGAATTTTTAGTCATAGGCTTCCTGATTCTCCATGGCACCATCAAAAACCCCATAATGATAGGCTCCTTCAATCACGCCGCTGGTATAATATCCTTTCAAACCATTGAAATCCCCTTTTGCGAAATACACCTTCAGTTTCGGGTTCTGATTCATTGCCTTTTTTACATTTTCTACCAATTGATCATCAGCATTCTTCACAAGAACACCGCTAAATCCTGCTGTCAGCGGAAAGACATCGTTGCCGCTGTCCCCGCAAAAAATAACATCCTCTTTCGCAGTACCGTACTCCTCAGCTACATACTCTAAGGCAGTCTGTTTTGTCGCACTGGCGGGTAAAAAATCGAGAAGCCCTTTCCCATCCTGTGAATCAAAACTGTATACAATAACCTCATCAAACTTCCCCTTCACCAGCTCATCAACTTTTTTTAATACCTGGTCTTTTTTTTCATGTTCGACATAATAACTCTGTTTGAATTGATTCTGATGCTCACTTTCCTGCTCCCGCATGGCATCAATCCCGGTAACAGCAGCTCTTATTGCCATAGCATCCCAACCTGGACTTTCCTTCTTGACGTGCGCTACCCAACCCTCATCAAATTGCCATTGACCTTCTACATACTTTCTAATTGAAGTGCCGACGTCGCCACACAGAATATCAGGGTACCTGACCCCAAATTCTTTTATCGCATTCTCGGTGAGAGCCAGGTTGCGACCGGTTACATAGACGACAAGCACATCATGTTTTTCTGTGAGTTCATTGAACAGCTTGATGGCTTCTGGATCTGGTGGCCAGCTGCCATTTGGTAGCAACGTCCGGTCGAGGTCGGTCGCAAGAATCTTCATACTGTTACTCCTTAGTGACTACCATTGAAATCGACAAGGCCAGATCATCAAAGTTTAGGACTCGAATGACATCAGCACCTGTTCGCCAGTCCCGTCTTCCTGATAGATTGTGAAGTTATGATTAGACAGATCAGCCTTCAATGTTACGCTAGCATCCGGGTGCTGCCAGTTAATATGTAACAAATGCGGTTCAGTCTCGATAACCTTCATCTCACCATTGAATGCCGGCGAAGTATTGCGTAACCGGATCATTTCCAGCTGGTCCAGTACGACAGGACGTTGTAACCCATACTCGATGTCAATTATTTTTAAGGTGGTGCGGTTAATCTCCTTGTGTCCCGCAGTACGCCCTCTTTCCGCTGCTGCGTAGTCGTTAGTACCGGCAAATAGATCCAGATACCACACCTGCGGGACACCAGGCATAAACATCTGAATAGCGCGGGCCAGGCGCAGCTTTTGCTCATCCTCTCCAAGGGCGCTGAAGAATGTCGCATTGACCTGATAGTAGTCTATTTTCTTGCCGTCAGCATCGTACAAATTCTTGGTCAGGCCACCCCGCTCAATAATTTGCTCGACGGTGGCCTCTATCTGTTCATCACTCAGCAGGCCCGGCCGATAGGAGCAATCGACCCGCTTACCCTTGAGGTCAAGCACCGGTATGCCATCATGGCTACCGAGCATATTGATGGTCTGTAATCCCTTAGAACGGATATCCGAGATCCAGCGTAACAAAGCCACATTGCTACCTTGATCCAGAGCATTGATTAACAGCCCGGGTAAAAAGAAGTCATAAATGGGATAACCTTCTTGTGCGATTTCTTCATGGATACCAGCACCGTATTCGGCATGAATTTCTGGAAAGATAATCAAATCATATTTTTGTGCCAGGCCGCGCAAACGTTCGAGGTAATCCCAGGTGCCGGGACGGTTGAAAAAATTTGGTTGACCGGGTTCCTTGTGCAGATAAGCGAAGGCATCCAGACGGATTATTTTAGCGCCGTAGCCACTGAGTTTGCGAAGTGTCTCATCGTAGAAATCCCAGACCAGTTCGGAACGGGCGTTAAGATCCATCTGACCCAGGAATTCACGCTTGCGCTGAACCACCTCGAATACCGCATCCTTATGATGTGCCAGGTGATCTAGATCTACGGATTCCAGACGCCGTTTATTTTTGATGACGAACTTTATGTGGTGGGCAATACACGAAGCTAACAGCTGATCGATCCCTTTGATATGCATGAAGTCCTGAGCTGTTATCTCATCGAAGTCCACTTTTTGATAAAAGGTGTTCCAGTAAGGCTTGAGGGTGCCATCCGGTAAAAGCACTGTAAGAATCGGTAGCCCAGGTTTTCTCATAAAGAGCTTATCAAGGTGCTCTTTATCCGGTACGATGTGGCCTTCCTCACCCACAGTGCCATGATCCTTCCAGAATTCATTCCAGTCGATAAAAAAATCCCTGTAGGGTGAGTCGTTTCCGTTCAATAACAAATCGACAAACTGTGGAGAACGTACGGAAAGATGGTTGAGCACCAGATCAAACTTAGTTTGGATACCTAGCTCGTGTAGTTCGTTCAGGTCCTGAGGACTCACTAGCTCTTCATTGATATCGTAATTAATAATGGAAAAACCACGATCCAGATCGCTATGAAAAATAGTAGGCAAGATATAGAACAATGAAAACGCATCTTTAAATTCTGGTCGCTTGAGCATTTGCACCGTATCTGCGAGGTTTCGGCCAATACTGTCAGGGTAAGCGTTAAACATTACGCCATTGGGTAGATCGTTTTTTGTTGACATTGTTTCTACTGAATTACCCCATATCAATTGTTTACATTATTTTTTACATCTATTAATCAGGCAAATCTATTAGTACTGCAATACGGTAAACCATAAATACTCGAACAATAAATATTCAGGCAAGCATCTATCCATAATCATACCCCCGGAACCTTACAGGCATGGAAGAAATCGTAATAATCTATTGCTTCAAGTATACCAAGAGCATGAGGCTGATTAGCAAAATATATTTTCTCCTGCTCAACCAGCTGAGATAGCTCCTCATGTTGCCTGTTACCAACAACCACTGCTAACGTATTGCCCCGCATCATGTCTTCGTCGACACCGGAACCACCAACAACAAGACTATGCTCTAGCGGGATACCAAAACGTTGCACCACATAACGCAATGCCTGCCCCTTGGAAGCACGCGAAGGCACAATATCAAGACAGTGACCATAGGACAGCATGACATTAGCTGTAATATCTTTTTGTTGAAGCTGACTAACAATCTCTTCCACCGTTGGTGCTATTTCTGGATTGTAATAATAGGACAGTTTAAACGCTGTCTGTTCTGATTTTGGCTGCATCTCCAGACCAGGCAGGCCGGCAATTATGCGTTGTATGCGCTGTCTACTCCAATAATGATCGATATGATCAGCCCAGTAATTATCTTCAGTCAAATTCTGGCCATAATGAATACGCGTGCCAAGACTAGTAATCAGCACATCCGGAACTGGTACATTATGGCTTTTCATTAATGCCAATGCTGAATCGATACGACGTCCAGTCACTATTCCAAAACTAACGCATTTGCGATTCTCTTTTATGACATCCACAAAATGTTGTAAGGCCCTTGAATCACCCATAAGATTTTTATCAAGATCAGTAAAAATAGCTCGATCACGGTAGCGTGCTGCCAGAGCAAGTTTCCTTTGTGGTATAGGCTGGTATTGAGCCGATAAGCCGTCGATCTTTTCCAGATAAATCTTTACATGTGAACGCCATGAATAATGTTTTGTAACGCCTTCAATACCATTCTTCGCTGCTTGTAACCATCTATTTTTATTTTTCAATAACTTGAGCAGAGCTTCTGTCATCGCGGACTTATCCAACGGATCAATCAGCTCACCATTTTTACAATTTTCAATAATATCGACTGGGCCACCATTTTCTGTAGCGACAACTGGCAAGCCACTGGCAGCGGCTTCCAGAAGTGTAAGGCCAAAAGGTTCGGTTAATGCGGGATTGATAAAAACGCCTTGAGATGATGCGACCAGGCGGAATATTTTAGGCACATCTCCTTCACTATGGGCCTTAGGCACAGCCACTTTTCCATATAAATCGTAACTATCAATCAGTAGCAGAACATTTGTTAAAACAGTCTGTGCTCCAATTTCCATGTCCCGAATATCGTCACGATTACCTGCGACAATCAGCAAGTTGGCAACTTCCTGCAAAGCCTGTGACTCACCAAAAACCTTGATTAAGGTAAGAATATTTTTACGTTCGTCTGGTCGCGACAAAGCCAGTATTATTGGCTTATCGGGCTCATTTAAAAATCGTGGCAACTGAGACGAAAAAGATATCTGTTCATTATTCACTTGTGGAGGATGAAACAATGTCAAATCAGTGCCTGGAGGAATGACTGACATACGATCAGGTTCATAGTAATTATAGAGTCCATACTGCGCATCAATTTCATTGTGAGTACTGGCAATCACCAAATCTGCATTGGCCAGAATCTCCTCTTCTGCATCTGTACGCCTTACCATATTGTAAACATGATCAATTTCATCAGTCGATAAACCCGTGGCCAGTAAGCGCTTACGCTTATCTCGCCCGAGTGAATGACCAGTATGAATTAATGGAACACCAAGCAGGTTAGTAAGACGTACACCAACATAGCCAGAATCAGCATAGTGGCTATGCACCAGATCAGGCATGCGTGGCTGCGTATTGAGCCAGGTGACCAGGTTATCCATAAAGCTATCAAGGTGATCCCACAGTTGCTCTTTGGGAATGTACTCTTCAGGACCCGCATCAATGCGAATTATCCTAACCTTGTCAGAAAGCACTTCTATGGGAACTGCATAATCATCACTGACATTAACATCAACTATACGACGGGTAATCAGATCAACCCGTTCAACATCATCATTTTCAGCTAGTGCCCTGGCAAGATCAACCACATATTTTGTCTGACCACCTGTATCGGCATCGCGACCAAGCTCAAGATCATGGCCACGCATCAGTCCATGAATACTGATGAGTACTAAATATTTTGTTTTTTTATTTTCCCTCATAAAAACCCACAATTTAATTAAAACTGATAGTTGCTTCTACGTTAACACAGCTTATTTCCGAAGGTCTACGCCAAATGGCCTTTGAATAACTATAACAAATTGAGCATGATATTTAAGTTTTCACCTGACATGAAATGACTGCTTATGGTTAATTAACAATTATTGTCGGCCAATACAACGAATAACCGCTTTAGGTGGTGAGCTCAACTGATCATCGTTAGCAGACATAGCTAATACCTTTTATCTTCGCCCAAACAACTGCGTCCCAATCCTAACCATCGTCGCTCCCTCTTCAATTGCCATCGGATAATCCCCCGACATACCCATCGAAAGCTGATCAAACTCTTTTAGATTAAATTTCTTCTGACATTGACCGCGAAGCTCTCTCAAATCCGAAAACGCCTGATGAGTCTCAACCTCATCACCCTGCACACCAATCGTCATCAAACCCCGCCATGCCAGATTAGGAAGATTCAATTCAACCAATTCACCCAATAAAGCAATCGTTTCTTCTCGTGATAAACCCGACTTACTTGCCTCTCCCGATACATTAACCTGCAACAAACAATTTAATACGTTATTCGGATTATGTTGCTGCATCGCCGCTGATAATTTCTGCGCGAGTTTCAAACTATCTACCGTATGAATCCACTGAAAGTGTTCGGCGACCTGTTTTGATTTTTTGGATTGCAGATGACCGATGAAATGCCATTCAAGATTTGACTGAGTTGTTTCTGCTAGCTGAGGTATTTTTGTTAAAGCATCCTGCACGGTATTTTCAGCAAACACGGTTTGACCCGCGGCAATTGCCTTTTCGACTTCGGTCAGGCTTCTGGTTTTGGAAACGGCAATTAGGCAAACATCATCAACAGTGCGACCGGCATCGAGACTTAACTGCTGAATGCGTTCTCTGGTTGATTTCAGATTATCGGCAATATGACCCATTAACAGCAATCGAAATTATTGCGTATAAGTAGAAAAGAAACGCCCAAGTCGTTCAATGGCATTTCTCAGTTCATCTTCTCTGGATAAGAATACTATTCTAAAATGATCGGTATCTGGCCAGTTAAACGCAGTGCCCTGAACAATTAGAATTTTTTCCTGCAACAATAAATCCAGCACCATCTTTTCGTCGTCTTTAATTTTATGTACTGCGGGATCCATTTTGCAGAATAAATACATCGCGCCTTTTGGTTTGACACAACTGATACCTGGAATATCATTGACCAGCTTCCAGGCCAGATCACGTTGATCGCGCAGACGTCCGCCAGGCACAATCAATTCATTAATGCTTTGATATCCGCCCAGCGCGGTTTGAATGGCATGTTGCCCCGGCACATTGGCACACAAACGCATGGAAGCGAGTAAATCTATTCCTTCGATATAATCTTTGGCTTTCGATTTAGCGCCACTGATGATCATCCAGCCGGCACGGAAACCTGCGACGCGATAAGCTTTTGAAAGCCCATTGAAGGTAATGAATAAAACATCATCTGCCAGCGATGCGGTAGAGATGTGCTGTGCATCATCGTAAAGAATCTTGTCGTAAATTTCATCTGAGAAAATAATCAGATTGTGTTTACGCGCCAGCTCGATAATAGCATCGAGAATCTCAGGCGGGTATAAAGCACCGGTGGGATTATTCGGATTAATGATTACAATACCACGAGTATTCTTTGTGATTTTGCGTTCTATGTCTTCAAGATCCGGATACCAGTCCGATTCTTCATCACACAAATAATGCACCGGCTTGCCACCTGACAAACTGACCGAAGCTGTCCACAAAGGGTAGTCCGGTGTGGGTATCAACACCTCATCACCATTATCCAGTAGGGCTTGCATCGACATCACGATTAATTCACTAACACCATTACCCAGATAGATGTCATCAATATCAACATCTTTAATGCCCTTATGCTGACAATACTGCATGACCGCCTTACGGCCGGAAAATAAACCTTTTGAATCACTGTAGCCTTGAGAGTCGCGCACGTTGTGAATCATATCGACGACGATTTCTTCGGGGGCTTCAAAGCCAAAGGGCGCGGGATTACCGATGTTCAACTTGAGAATCTTATGGCCATCCTCTTCCATGCGACGAGCTTCCTGTAGCACCTGTCCACGAATGTCGTAACAAACATTATCTAATTTATGGGATTTTTTTATTGTCTTCATTGAGCTTTATCTTCTATCACGTCATCTAAAAAATTTGTATCTAATAAATGGGAGTATATATGCTTCTCTGCCGAAAAGTGCTTTCTGGCGGGGCTTATCTAAAAAAATTCAAAAAAAACCGGCAAGGCTGCCGGTCAAAGGGAGAGTTGCTCAAGGGAGTCTACCCGGAGGCAGCAAGAGCAATAACCAAAACCACATGTTATGTGGCAATAGTTATTTAAAAATGAAAAAAACACACAACTAC
>JBEQLM010000090.1:0-2495 GCA_040325975.1 Gammaproteobacteria bacterium
GCGATTTTTCAAAATTTATCTTTTTCTTGGCCATGGATGGCGTCTCGCGATGCAGGGTGGTGAATTCAGAAAGCGCATTCTAACTGATTGATATCGCGGCTTCCATTAGTTCTGAGATGCGCTGCACGGGAATAATTTCCAGACCCTCGATGACATCGTTCTTTCTGGGCATATTGGCTTTGGGAATGATCGCCACTTTGAAGCCATGTTTGGCCGCTTCGCGTAGGCGTTCCTGACCATTGGAGACCGGGCGAATTTCGCCAGCCAGACCAATTTCGCCGAAGGTGAAAACATGAGTGGGTAGTGGTTTATCTCTGAAACTGGATAAGGCGGCGAGCAATAATGCGGTATCAGCGCAGGTTTCGGTAAGGCGAACACCACCAACGACATTGATGAAAACGTCCTGATCGTACATGGCGATACCGCCGTGCCTGTGCATCACGGCCAGCAACATATTCAAACGATTAGCGTCCATGCCCAGACTGACACGCCGTGGGTTGGAGCTGTGACTGTCATCCACCAGTGCTTGTACTTCTATCAGCATGGGGCGACTGCCTTCGCGGGTAACCGTGACGATGCTACCAGGAACTGGTTTTTCATGACGTGATAGAAAAATCGCCGAGGGGTTGCTGACCGTTTTCAGGCCTTGTTCGGTCATGGCGAAGACGCCGAGTTCATTGACCGCACCAAAACGATTTTTGACGGCGCGGATCATGCGGTAGCGTTCACCGGAGTCGCCTTCAAAATAGAGCACAGTATCGACCATGTGTTCGAGCACACGCGGACCAGCTAAGGTGCCTTCTTTGGTGACGTGGCCAACCAGAAATAATGAAGTGCCGGTATGTTTGGCAAAACGAACTAGTTGCGCCGCGCTCTCTCGCACCTGTGCCACGCCACCTGGGGCTGACTGCAAGGTTTCAGTGTAAATGGTCTGGATGGAATCAATTACCATGACCCTGGGGTTTTCTTTAGCCGCCAGGGTGATGATGCTTTCAACGCAGGTTTCAGAAAGCAGTTGCAAGCCTTTTTCAGCCAGCCCCAGACGTTTGGCGCGCAGACTAACCTGTTGCAAGGATTCCTCACCAGTCACATATAAACTGGGTAAGGAGCCAGAAATTGCTGCCAGTGCCTGTGTTAATAAGGTGGACTTACCAATGCCGGGATCACCACCGATTAAAGTTACCGAGCCGTGAACCAGACCGCCGCCAAGAACACGGTCGAGTTCACTGATACCGGTAGTGGTTCGGATCTCGTCTTCCATCTCGATATCTTCGAGCTGCTGGATGCGTGCAGAAGTTTTACTTTTTCCGGCGAAACCTGAGCGTTTGTCGCCGGTGGCAGCAACAGCTTCAGTCATAGCATTCCATTCACCACAGTCGCCGCATTGGCCTGCCCATTTTGAGTGGCTGCTTCCACATGCACTGCAAACGTAAAGAATTTTTGCTTTAGCCATTATTGATCCATGTCTTCAGCTTGATCATCATCCTGATCTGATTTATCTTCATCTTTGTGTAATGGCAATATGCGTACCGACTGCACTGCGTTCTTGCTGGTGCGCATAATCTCAATTGAGTAGTTGTTGATCAATAGGCTGGTACCGGGCTCGGGAATCATTTCCATGTGTTCCAGGATCAGACCATTCAATGTTTTGGGGCCACCCTGAGGTAGTGACCAGTTCATGCTTCGATTTATATCGCGAATATGGGTGCCACCATCAATCAGAAAACTACCGTCTTCCTGAGTATGAATATCAAAATTTCGTGTTGGTGAATCAGTGGTAAATCGACCAACAATTTCTTCCAGAATATCTTCCAGCGTGACTAACCCCTGAATGCTACCGTACTCATCGACGACTAATGCAGAACGTCTTTTTTTCTTCTGGAAGTTGAGTAATTGTCGGGTTAATGAGGTGCCAGCCGGAATGAAATAGGCTTTGCGGATTAAAGCGTTGACACTTTCAAGATTCAATTCACCACGGGCAAATAGATTAAGTACTTTGCGCAAATGCAGCACACCCACGGTGTGGTCGATACTGTCATGGAAGACAGGAACACGCGTACGTTGACTGTTTGTGATTTGTCGTTCTATATCACTCCAGTCATCGGTAAGATCAATACCGGTGATTTCATTGCGTGGAATCATAATATCTTCGACACTGGTTTTTTCCAGATCAAGAATGCGCAGCAGCATTTCTGAATGTTGCCCTGGGATAATTTGTTTGGCTTCGTTGATCACCGCACGAAATTCATCGGCATTGAGTTTGTCTTCTTTACCTTCAGCGGCATGCACGCCAATCAGTGATAGGAGACGGTTGGCAACTGCATTAATCATCCAGACAAAAGGGTAAAGAATTTTTAATAATGGTGTATAAATATAAGCCGCAATAAAAGCGACTTTTTCCGGTTTCAGTGCAGCCAGTGTTTTGGGTGTAACTTCGGCAAAAATCAAAACCACTAGTGTCAGTACAATGGTGAGGATGGCGATGCTGGCATCAC
>JBEQLM010000090.1:2505-6465 GCA_040325975.1 Gammaproteobacteria bacterium
GTATAAAAATAATGGTGGCTAGTGCTGTGGCCAGAATGTTGACAAAGTTGTTGCCGAGCAGAATTAAACCGAGCAAACGATCAGGTCTTTGTAATAGACGTCTTGCCAGTTTTGCACCGCGATGACCTTCGTCAGACAAATGTTTTAAACGATAACGGTTGAGTGTCATTAATGCCGTTTCTGAGCCGGAGAAAAATGCTGACAGCAGGATGAGCAAAAAAAGGATGAGCAGTAGAATATCGGTTGGGATATCGTTCAAGAATTAAGTTCTCTATATTACTGATAGGGTTGTGTAATGCGCTCGGGGAGGGCAGTTAAATAAAGTCGGCGCTTCTAGGCTAGAAGCACTTCTAATACAAATTTACTGCCGAAGTAAGCCAGCATCAAACTAAAAAAGCCACCGAGTGTCCAGCGAATGGCAGTGCGTCCGCGCCAGCCGATAAACCAGTGACCGAACAGTAGTATGCCAAAAACAATCCATGCAAAAATTGAAAGTGCAGTTTTGTGAACCAGATGTTGTGCAAAAATATTTTCAAGAAAAATAAGACCACTGGCCAGGGCGATACTCAGGCAAACAAAGCCGATAGTGATGGTTTCAAATAATAAAGATTCCATGGTTTTTAATGGTGGCAGGAATCGAATAAAACCGCCGGGTTGATGACGGTGTAATAAGCTATTTTGTACTGAAAGCATAATGGCGTAAGCCGCGGCAAGTCCCAGGATACTGTAGGCGATGATCGAGCTCATAATATGAAACAGCAAACCGTCAGAACCACCGGTTGCGATGATATGACTGGTGGATTGCAATGTATCCATGATGATCATTAAAGCGGCGATAGGCATGACCATGATGCTTATGGTTTCAATGGGATGTCTGATAGAAGAAACTAGTATCAGCAATGTGATGCTGGCACTAATTAGTGACAGGCTACTATAGAACCCAAAATTGATACCGACAGGATTGATCATGGTGCTGTAAAGAATAAAGGCGTGCGCAGCCAGTGCCAGAAAGCCAGGAGCCAGAAGCATGGCTTTGCTCAGGTTTTTTGTTGCCGGACATTGCCTCAAGTGCAGTAAAAGCCCAAGCGTGCAAACCAGGTAAAGTGTCGTGGCGGTGAGTGCTGCAAAAATTATGTTCATGTTTATCTATACTGTCACAAATATTTCATTATTACTGCGGTATTATAAGAGGCTCGTAAAAATTAAGGCGCAGCTCAGTTTCTCGTATTGGTATACTCCATGTTAGCATCATGTGACAGAAACAGAAATGAGCAAAAAAGGTGAAAAATGAAGATCCGTGTTCTTGGATGTAGCGGCGGTATAGCCAAAGGTGTGGCGACAACATCGTTTCTGATTGATGATGATATCTTGATTGATGCAGGTACCGGTGTTGGTGATCTCCGTATCAGCGAAATGCGGCGCATCAAACATATCTTTATTACCCATTCCCATCTCGACCATACTAGTTCACTTGCTTTATTAGTGGATACCCTGTTTGAGCATCTTGTCGGTCAGCCTATTACTGTACATACGCAGCGCAGTACGATTAAGGTCTTGAAGGAACATATTTTCAATTGGGCTATCTGGCCGGATTTCACGGTTTTACCGAATAAGTCTAAAGCGGTGTTGAAACTGAAGGCCATGGACGAGGGAAGTACGCTGGATATAGAGGGTCGTCGCATTGAAATGATTGCAGTGAATCATTCGGTTCCCGGTGTCGCCTACCGTGTCGAATCTCAGGGCAAATCTTTTGCCTTCAGTGGTGATACCACGACCAACGATAGTTTATGGGCGGCACTGAATAAGCACGATAATCTGGATTTGTTGTTTGTTGAGGCTGCTTTCGCCAATAAGGACGCGGAAATTGCCCGTCTGGCTTATCACTATTGTTCACAAACGCTGGCCGAAGATTTACCGAAGCTAAAGCATCGCCCCAAAGTTTGCATCTCGCATCTCAAACCCGGTGATGAAAAGCTCATCATGAAAGAATGCAATAAAGCTTTGCCAGATTGGCCATTGCATCAACTCAAGAGTGACGACCGTTTTAAGTTATAATGCCCATCTGCCAATACAACCGGCATATTAGATTCAACAATTAATTCTAAAAATCAGGTGAACCATGTTTGACGGACTCAGTGAACGTCTGGCCTCCACCGCCCAGAAAATACGTGGGCAGGGCCGATTAACCGAAGCCAATATAGAAGATGCCCTGCGCGATGTGCGACGCGCCTTGCTCGAGGCTGATGTCGCGCTGGCTGTGGTACGTACTTTTATTGAAGAAGTTAAGCTGCGTGCTCTGGGTGAAGAAGTACTCACCAGCCTGAAACCGGGTCAGGTGTTTATCAGCATCGTTCAGCAAGAGCTGGTCAAGGTCATGGGCGAGCAGAACGAAAAGCTCAATCTGGCTGCGCAGCCCCCCGCCGTTATCCTTATGGCTGGTTTACAGGGTGCGGGTAAAACAACCACGGTCGCCAAACTCGCCAAACTGCTGCAAGATCGCGAGAAGAAAAAAACATTGCTGGTGAGTTGTGATATTTATCGCCCGGCGGCGATTGAACAGCTGAAAACACTGGCCGCACAGGTTGATGCTGAATTTTTCCCCAGCAGTATCGATCAGAAACCCACCGATATTGCCAAAGCAGCGGTCAAACATGCCCGTAATCATCACATTGATGTCGTACTGGTCGATACCGCCGGTCGTTTGCATATCGACGCCGAAATGATGACCGAAATCCAACAAATTCATGCTGCGGTTAATCCCATCGAAACCCTGTTCGTGGTCGATAGTATGACTGGCCAGGATGCCGCCAATACCGCACAGGCTTTCGACGAAGCACTACCGTTAACCGGTGTTATCCTGACCAAAACCGACGGTGATGCCCGTGGCGGTGCTGCGCTGTCGATTCGCCAGATTACCGGCAAACCCATCAAGTTCATGGGTTCAGGCGAGAAAATTGATGCGCTGGAACCGTTTCATCCTGATCGTGTCGCCTCACGTATTCTGGATATGGGCGATGTGTTGTCGCTGGTCGAGGAAGTTCAGGCCAAGGTCGATCACTCCAAAGCCGAAAAACTGGCCAAGAAACTCAAGAAAGGCAAGAGCTTCGATTTCAATGATCTCAAAGAACAGTTCGAGCAAATGCAGAACATGGGCGGTATGAGTAGTCTCATCGACAAAATGCCCGGCATGGGCGGCATGTCTGAGAAGATCAAGGATCAGGTTAATGATCGTGAAATTCGCCGCATGATTGCTATTGTGAATTCGATGACCCCGAAAGAACGTAAGTTCCCCGATATCATAAAAGGCTCACGTAAACGCCGTATTGCGCAAGGTTGCGGCTTACAGGTGCAGGATGTGAATCGTCTAATGAAGCAGCAACTTCAAATGAAGAAGATGATGAAGAAGATGTCCAAGGGTGGCATGGCTGCCATGATGCGGGGCATGAAGGGTGGGATGCCACCGGGCATGGGTGGGCCTAGTGGGGGAATGGGGTTTTAGCCTCATATCCGTCATCCCGGCATGTTTCTTAGCCGGGATCCAGCTTTTCCTGAATTTATATTTTGATGGTAGTGGGTGCGACTACCCACTACCATCAATACTTTAAGATTAGGAAAAAAGGTGAATTAGCGAACCACTATCGTAATCAGTAATTTCAAAACAACCCCGCCAACCACAATCGAATACGTAATCCCAAACCAGTGGTATAACCATGAGTGGCGAATCGTACTTGCCCCTCGTTATCAAGAATAAAGCTGGCAGGTGTGCCTGTGACGCCGTATTGCTTGGATATTGCTCCGTAGGGGTCGTTCACCACTGGGTATGAAACGCCCTGTTGTTCAAGATAGACGAGTACTTCTTCTGGCGCTCCTGACTGCATTGCTATTGTGATTATTGGTAAATCATTGGCGATAGTATTAAGAATGCCTTGTTCTAGCTCGCACACCGCGCACCATGTTGCC
>JBEQLM010000091.1:0-6386 GCA_040325975.1 Gammaproteobacteria bacterium
TGTAAGTAAATGGACAGTATTGTACAGAACCGGTTTTATCTAAATCGTAGTGCTGTTGATACAATAAATGAAATAAAAAAATAATGAAATTAAACATACCAGAACAATCAGATAGTCAGGATGCTGCTTTTCCTACTCATCCGCGCAAGCTAAAAAAATGGCTGGCTGATTTACCACAAGCCAATATGGGAGAAATAACCCAACAAATTTTTAGAGCTATTCGGGAAATGAACCGCCAAAAGATACCTGCTAAGCACCGTCTTGAAATCATGGAAATGCTACGTGCACCCAGCCGCAGTATTTTTGATAATCTGGAAAAATATTTTATCAATCGCACCTTCCCCCTGCCCGAAAAAAGTAAAAAAATTGTTACCCTCAATCAGGTTCTCTTACAGGAAATGGCGCTGGGTTATAAAATTATCATTCAGCAGGCTTCGGATAAAAGTGAAAAAGTTGATAAAAAAAGTCAGGCTATTGCTATAGCACGTGTTATTAAATATCAATCAGAGCTCCTGCTCAGAGCCAGTGAAATTTACGCCGCTGTGCCAGCAAATACCTGGCGAGACACACACCAGATATTTGCCTATGCCATCGATATGAAACTACATAGAAAAGCGGTCGAGGATAATGAAAACCCAAACAAAAAAATTACCATTGAAGACCTTTACAAGCAAATGTTGTTGTTTTCATTGTCCCGCCCCGCCGCCATGCGTCAAAGCGACAGCAAACGCGTCTACGACAAACTTTCTAACTGGACAACACAAACCAATCTAGGTGCTCAAACACAGGAAGATAAGATTAATCAGTTTTTTTGTGTTCGCATTGAAGAAGATCAGCCGCCCTCTTACCTGAACCCACAGGACTGTAATAGTGACAACAGGTTTTTTACACTGGATACCACTGAGCTTGTCGACAATATTCG
Source organism: Gammaproteobacteria bacterium (assembly GCA_040325975.1). Lineage (GTDB taxonomy): Bacteria > Pseudomonadota > Gammaproteobacteria > SZUA-229 > SZUA-229 > LH-M37. The sequence continues at coordinate 923 of JBEQLM010000091.1, forward strand.
TGAACAAATAAGCCACTCAGCCGATAAACAGGATTCCATCACTGTTGGTGAAGAACTCTCGACAGAAGCACTGAATGCATTAGCGATGTCATGGGGGGTTATGCCCAAACGACGTTTTTCCAGAGCCGGAAAACATGGACATATTGTAGCGGCTATTGGCCTGTCTTATGCCGCAAAAATGATTAGTGAAGGCAAACTACCCGAATCACTCAAATCTATGTCCAGTTCCTTAGACACAGACAATAGCTTCACACTGGAAAATATTCCAGACGAATTAAAAGCCATGTCTGAGAATCCATCAGGCTATATGACTCATACCAAAGTTGGCATGACATCGGACAACGCCTGGGACATGGTCGCCAAAGGCAGAGTCATGACCAATGCTTTTGATCAACAACAAAAAGTACCACAGCTTGATCGACTTAAACGCAACAAAGAAGACGATGATCTACACTGGCAAGTGGTCAATATCAGTGCCAGCGGTTACTGCCTGCGCTGGAACTCAGAAACCACCTCCAAAGCCCAGATTGGCGAACTCATCGCCACCAATGAATGTGACGCCAGTGGTGCTTATGAATGGCGTATTGGCCTTATTCGCTGGATGCAGTTCACCCCTAAAAGTGGACTGGAAATTGGTGTTCAGGTTCTATCGCCCAAAGTCATTGCAGCTAAGGCACATCGCTGCAATAAGCCTGATGAAGCACCTTTTGAGGCCCTGATGGTGCCTGGAATTAGACCGCTCAACCAGCCAGCAACCATAATATTGCCCGCGCACGCTTTCAAAACAGGTGATAAACTCAAGCTTGAAATAGTTGAGCAAAAAATAGAAATCAGGCTGAGCGATATAAATGAGCATACCGGCTCATTCACACAGTTTCAGTTTATAGATACAGAGCAGCAGACTCGGAAAAATAAAACCCGGGAAGAAGATAATACCAGGAAAAAGAATACTTTTGACGAAATTTGGTCTTCGCTGTAACAACAAACAACAAGTCCCACATACGCAGGATTTCCTGCATGGGGTTTTATTGGATCCAAAAAAACAATGGCTGAAAAAACCATTAATCTAATTATTATCGATGATTCCTTCGATACTGAAGAGAAAGTTGTCAGCACCCTGAGAACATTAGGCTTTGCCGCCCGATCATCACGTGTCGAAGATGATGAAGACCTGATTGCTGCCATAAAAAAAAATCAGCCTGATCTAGTGCTGTACTCACAGGGCATGGAATTAATCAGCCTTAAAGAAACCTGCAAAATCATCAAAGAAAACACCGACAACGCATCCATTCCTGTCATCGCTGTAGATAAAAGTGAAACTGAGGCCAATGTGACAGAAGCAATTAGTGCCGGTGCCATGGACCTCTCCTCTTACGAGAATATGAAACATCTTACTCAGGTTATCAAACGTGAGGTGAGTGCCTACCGTAACTGGAAAGAAAATCAGTCACTAAGAAAAGCCATGGATGAAACTGAACGCCGATGTAATTCTCTACTCGACAGTTCACGTGATGCTATCGCCTACGTACATGAAGGCATGCACGTCTACTCTAACCAATCCTATCTCGAATTATTTAATATTGAGCAGTCTGATGAACTTGAAGGCATTCCTATGCTCGACATGGTTGCACATGATAGCCGTGATGAATTTAAATTATTCCTTCGCGACTATATGAAAAATGAGACGGGTCTCAAAAAACTCGAAACTCGTTTACATAAACCAGACGGTAAGGAATTTGATGGTGAAATGGAATTCTCTTCAGCCAGCATCGATGGTGAACCTTGTATACAGGTCGTTATTCGCCAGGACGATGGCGTTAACACTGAAGAACTTGAACGACAGCTGCAATTACTCAGCCAGAAAGACCAACTTACGGGTTTATTCAATCGCCAACATTGTCTTCAAGAACTTGAGGCTACGATTACCCAATGCGAATCAAGCGGGGGCACCGCCGCCATCATGGAAATTCGCCTTGATAATTTTAACAACATCAAAAATGAAGTCGGTGTTGCCAGTGCCGACGAATACATTGTTGCCGTGGCCAAAGAGTTACAGGAAGTCACCAACGAAGACGATATCTTATCTCGCTACAACCATGCCAGTTTCACAATCATAGCGCATGGCAAAGATAAAGACTCCATTGAAACTTATGCTGAAAAAATTCAGAACAAAATCGGTGAGTTTGAAGTCAGCATTAACAATAATAAAATCAATACTAGCGGTAGCGTAGGCGCAGCTTTAATCGACAAAAACTCGCCTGAAAGAAACGAATTGCTAGCTCGTGTAGAAAAAGCCGCCGACGAAGCCACTGCCTCAGGTACAAATCAATTCAATCTTTATATCCCTAAAGAAGGTGAAATGACCCGACACGAGGCCGATTCAAAATTCAAAGACCAACTCACGGATGCGTTAAAAAACAATAAATTTATTCTCTATTACCAACCAATTATCAGTCTACATGGCGACCCTGACGAACGTTATGAAGTTTTCGTTCGCTTAAAAGGTGATGATGGAAGTTTAATAATGCCACAGGATTTTTTGCCTGCCGCTGAACGTATAGGCATGGCTGTGGGAATTGATCGCTGGGTGCTGGCACGCACCATTAAAGTACTGCATGAACGCTGGAAAAAAGGCCACCAGACTCGCGTTTTCATCAAACTCTCTGCACCATCGCTTAAAGATGAGACTTTAACAGGCTGGCTAGATACCCAGATCAAGGACAACCAACTAGCTGCTAACTGCCTAAATTTTGCGATAAAAGAAGCCGCCGCCGTGACTAATCTTAAACACACCAAAGCCATGTCGGAAAATTTGAAAAAAATTAATTGCGGCTTCTTACTGGATGACTTTGGTACCGGAGCCAACCCATTCCAGATGCTTGATCATATCGATGTGGACTACATTCGCCTTGATAAATCTTTTATGGAAGACCTGATAGAAAATACAGATAATCAGGAAGCTATTCAGAATCTTGCTGCACAAGCCACCGAACGCGGCAAGCTAACCGTCACACAATTTGTACCCGATGCTGCCAGCCTGTCTGTACTTTGGGGGCTGGGTGTTAACTTTATTCAGGGTTATTTCTTACAGGAACCTTCACCTGTTATGAACTATGATTTTTCTGATATGGGTGGCTAGGTTTATTTTTTTCCTTGCAAACATTTAGCTCGAACTAAAGCCACATAATTCGAGTTTACTTAGGTAAGCGATTAATTGTTTTTATAAAAAACCCGAAACTCATCATCGGTCAGTGGCCTGGAAAAATAGAAACCCTGATATAGGCCGCACTGCTTAGACCGTAAAAAATCAAATTGCCCTTCGGTTTCTACACCTTCTGCAACCACTGTCAAATTAAACTGTTTAGCCATATCCAGAATACTGCTAACCATAACCTGATCATTCTCTTCCTGGTTCAGCTCAGAAACAAAAGAACGATCAATTTTTATTTCATCAATGGGAAGACGTTTCAGATAACTCAAAGAACTATAACCTGTACCAAAATCGTCCATAGAGAAGCGTATACCTAATTCCCGTACCTCTTCCATAATATGTATAATTTTATCAATATCTTCTGCGACGATGCTTTCAGTCACTTCAAATACAATTTTTTTCCTGGTCGAATCAGTGAGGTACTCTTTACACAATAAACGAACGTCACCAACAAAATCGTAATAAAAAAACTGTCGCATACTGACATTGATAGAAAACTGTTGAATAGAAATACCTTGCTGCTCCCAGACGCTCAGTGTACGGAAAGCCGTTTCCATAATGAAACGACCCAGCACGATAATAGAACCTGTTTGCTCCGCAATAGGAATAAATAAATCCGGCATGATTTGACCGTGCTTTTCATTATTCCAGCGCACCAATGCTTCGGCACCGACAACATTCCTATGTTCATCTAATTGCGGTTGATAGACCAAAGATATTTCATTCTTATCAAGTGAAAAATGCAATAACTGCTCTAGTTCAAGATTGTATTCAACACGTTTTTCCATCTCTTCATCAAACACAATAACACCATCACGCCCCTTTTCCTTGGCTTCGTACATAGCAATATCGGCTTCTTTGATCAAACGACTTGCATCATTATTTTTTCCACTAACCAGGCTGACTCCAATACTGGCACTGATAAAGAGTTGATGTAATTCAACGCTATAACTTTCCTTAAGAATTAATAGAATTCGATCAGCCAATGCCTGCGCCTCTGCCCTGCACTCATCTTTATTACTAAACTCAAGGCCAACAACAACAAACTCATCGCCGCCGAGCCTTGCTAATAAACTATCGACATGTTTTTGTTCGCTAATTCGCCTGGCAACATCCTGTAACAAACGGTCACCAATATCATGCCCCAGAGAGTCATTAATTGTTTTGAAATGATCAAGGTCGATCAGTAATAAATAAGACCAGGTTTGCGCCCCCTGTAAAGAGGCCATCATATTTTGCAAATAGTTAATAAAGAAATAACGATTCTTCAAGCCCGTCAAAGAATCATGATTAGCCAGATAATTCGTTTGCATCAATAATTTATGACTACTCTCAGCGGCATAAATTAACACCCACGCAAGAACCCCTGCAAAAATTGCTAAAACATAACCAAACCATTCACCAATCAATAAGAAATAGATAACCAATGGCACCATCAACATAATGACATTGGGTTTAAACAACTTTTTATCAGGAATCAATAAAACCGAAGCAACAAGCGAAGCACCGATTTCTGTGAAAATTGCAATATAATGAAGTTGATACTGGTCTTCTGTGATGAAAAGTAAAAAAATCGTCAGCCAGAGCAGGAAGAACGCGTAATAAAACAGCGAAAGACTTTTATACCATGCCTTTAATTGTGTGTTAGTGAGATTATTATCAAGATACTGCTTATAAATGCGGTATCCCCAGATAGAGACCAGCACAATGCCCGCATACCAGATCACCGCTCTCAACGGAATACCGTGCATCCAGCTAAGGAAAATATAACCCAGCCCCGGAAACAGCGATAGAAGCACCATCACGGGGATTTGCTTATGCAGATAAGAATAGAAGTAACGATTATCCATAAATCAATGGAGCTCAGACAATTATAAAGACAGACCTTAACCTAAAATATATAGTATTGGTATAGGCTGAAGTGGGATAAAAATTGGGGTTTGCGGATGTTTTAAGCTAATTTCTTATTATCATTATTGACGCTTTTTACCGCAGAGAGCGCAGAGAAAAACATTTAAGTTATGTAGGTTGGCAACCACTCCTAGAGCTAGACTTGGGCAGGCTGGTAGATGAATGGCAAGGCATCGCCAGCCTGCTTCTCGTTTATGCCCGTTGAAGCTATCTCCCACTCCGCTTCAAGTATATAAGCGCGAATTGAACAATGGCGCAGGGAATACAACGAGGTCCGGCCTCACAGTGCCCTCGGATATCGGCCACCAACTCCTGAAGCTAAACCATCTTTAACTCTAACAT
>JBEQLM010000092.1:0-6323 GCA_040325975.1 Gammaproteobacteria bacterium
CGCGTAATCATGGCTGATGCTGTCCATCGTCTGCATACCACTGATCACCATATTACTAAATGGGCAAGTAACAAATCGCTTCGACGAATCAATCAGCGTGATATCCAGACTGCCATCAAAACGGTGTAAATATTTGGCGCAGGTAGAACCGCCAAAGCCACCACCGACAATAACAACCCTCGCCGATGCTTTTTTTCCACATCCCGGCAATAAACCAGACACTGGCAATAAAGCACCTGTAGCACCCAGGATTTTTATAAATTTTCTGCGACTGTAATTTTTCATATCAAAGACCTAAGGGAGGCTGGAAAAATAATCAGCGATAAGCTGAATCTCTTCATCCGTATAACCCGATGCATGACGCCCCATCACCGTTGCCAAACGCTTGCCCTCACGGAACTCAAGCAGTGACTGGGAAATAAACTGTGAAGACTTACCATTGATGGCAGGGATAGCGCCCGGGCTTTTGCCATTAGTACCATGGCACGCCGCACAGGAGTTGCTCAGCATGAGGGCACGTGTAATTTCAACGGCCGAAACCTCACCGACAGAACAGAAACAAAATACAACGAATATCAGGATACGCTTCATAAGCCACACCATACAATGTTAAACGGCATACCTGCAAATCTACGAATATTGAAAACAGGGGTATTGATCAAGTCAATTATAGGGCTCTGAGCTTCCCCCATTGATCTCGCGATGAATGTTTTCGCGATATTCTGGACTGAATGCCCTTCGCAAAACTGAGACATTAGGGGTTGTGGTAGCATATCAAAAAAATAGTGTTATTCAAATCAACTTTAATTGAGCTTAATCATATAGTTAATATGGCTATAATTTAATATGAATCATATATAAGAGAGTTAAGCTGGGATGCATTGATAAAATAAACTAATAGAGGACAACAAGAGTGAAACTTGTTGATCGAATAAACAATCTCAAAGTCCGCAATAAGCTGGGCTTATTCCTGCTCATTCCCATCCTGACCATCCTGTTTTTTTCAATATCCATCATTTATCTCAAATACCAGGAACTACTGGATAGCAGAAGCACTGATGACTTTACATCCGTGTCATTTCAGCTCGTAGATCTAGCCCATGAATTGCAGAAGGAACGTGGTCTGAGTGCGGGCTTTGTAGGTAGCAATGGACAACGTTTTAGAAATGATGTTCTAGAACAACGAAAAATCACCGACCAGAAGTTGAAACTATTTAATCAAACACTGTATGCCAGCACGTCAGAAAATAACTACTGGGGTCTGAGCGAAGAGTTTGGGCACTTAAAAGATGAACTGCAAAAATTACCTGTTGTACGCAGGGCCATTCAAACTCTGGAGCAGGGTGATTTTTTTAACTATTACTCCGACCTGAATACCAGCTCACTTCATATCACTCAATATATCCAGGTATTAACCAATGATGCAGAATTAGCAAGATATGGTAATGCCTTCTCTACCCTGCTCTGGCTACAGGAGCGTTCAGGCCAGGAACGTGGTGCATTAAATGGCATATTTGCTGCCAGAAGCATAGATACTAAACAGATTAAAGAAATTAGTGCCTATATTGCCAACCAAAACACCCTGTTAAACAATTTTTACACTGTCGCCCCGATAAAATATCAGCGTATGTTACGAGAAAAACTGACCCACCCCACAGTAGTTGAAGTTAAAACATTACGCATAGCTGCAATTAACAAAATCACCAAGAATGATTTACTAAAAAACATGCAAACACTCATAGGCTACGGTGGTCTGATTCACGACTTTAAGAACTATGTGCTTCGTGGTGAAAAATGGTATGTCGAACGCTTCCATAAAATGCACGACGATGCCGAAAGCGTAATAAATAAATATCAGAACCTGCCTAAAATAAGCCAACAGGAAGTTGATTACCTTAACATCATCAGAGCAACTTTTAAAAAATATCACGACCAGCTAGCTACTGTATCCAGCATGCGAGAAAAGGGTTACTCAGCACAAGAAATAGACCCGATAGTCAAGGTAGACGATAAATCTGCTTTAAATGCCATTATAGATTTACGTAAGTACATGACTTCGATGGATACTAGCAATTGGTGGCCAAAGGCTACTTTCCGTCTTGAGCTAATCAAGCAAGTCAGTGACACTATCAGATCTGATTTGGTCAAAGAAGTACAACAAAACAGAACAGCAGCAACACGCTCGCTTATCTTCTACCTCTTATTAACTGCAATCAGTATATTAATTTCACTAACAATTGGTTATCACGTAATGTATAGACTGGTTAGTGAATTAGAAAACATGTCCAGCAATATGCACAGCATGCAACTTGGCAAAAATCTCGACCACCAGCTGAAAGTAACTGGTAATGATGAAATCAGTGAGATGGGGCGCGCTTTTAACAACCTGATTAATGAACGCGAAAAGTTTGCAAAGAAGGAGCGTGAATACCAGGCTCGAGCACTAAAGTCACAAAAAATGGAATCTCTTGGCCATCTGACTGGTGGAATAGCTCACGAATTTAATAATATTTTAGGCATTATTCTGGGATACACAGAACTTGCGATGAACAGCAATCACCCCGAGCAACTACAAAAGCAGCACGAACACCTGGATACAGTGTATAAGGCGGGTGAAAGAGCAAAGGAATTAGTCGCTCAAATGTTAGACTTCAGTCGAAGTGAAACAGATAGTCAATTACAGAAAATTCAGTTATCCGACATATTGAACGAATCGATAAAACGACTCCGCCCCATGTTGCCTAGCACCATTGAGATAAATACACATATTGATCACGCCATACCAGGTGTAATGGCAGATCACAGCAAGATACACCAAATTATTATGAGTTTATGTATAAATGCCAGGGATGCCATGCCAGGACATGGACAAATTGAACTGGGATTACGAACAATTTCATATGAAAATAAAACCTGCACATCATGTCACAAAAAATTTAGCGGTGAATTTGTTGAACTTTCTGTTCGAGACACCGGCACAGGCATTAATCCTGATGTTATTGATTTATTATTCGACCCTTTCTTTTCAACCAAAGGAATGAGCAAGAGCACTGGCATGGGACTGGCAATAGCACATGGCATTATGCATGATCATAACGGTCACATTATTGTTCATTCCGAACTGGGCACTGGAAGCACATTCAAATTATTATTCCCACAAACCAACAAAGAAACACCCGTAAATATCGAAAATAATACAACAGAAATCATCGCTACCCCTGCCATTAAAACAAATGACAAAACATCAGAACTAAACATTCTTATAGTGGACGATGAAAAATATCTGGCCTCCTTTTTTCAAGACGCACTCGAAACCTATAACAACAAAGTAACCACATTCACAGATAGCAGCCTCGCGCTTACACATTTTAAAGAAAATCCGGATAGCTATGATCTTGTTATCACTGATCAAACTATGCCGAAAATAACAGGTGCCGAACTAGCCAGAGAAATACTTAAAATTCGCCCTGATTTACCCATTATTCTTTGTACCGGCTATAGTGAGAATGTAAATGAAAAAATCGCCAAAGATATTGGAATAAGCGCATATTTGAAAAAGCCTTTAAACTTGAATGAACTGACAACAACTATTAATCAGCTATTTGTAAATTAAAGGTGTCGGTGAAGTTGGGGGAAGTCCACTCTGACCCCAATTATTTAATTAAGAAAACAAACGGTAATCAATGAATAATCCGCTACAAGAAATTTACAATGACTTTGCTAAAACCTATGAAAAAAACCGAGGTTTTTTTGATATATCCGAAATCCTGAATTTGTTTTATTCACAAATAGCACAGGACAAAGGCAGCTTGCTTGATTTAGGTTGCGGCGCGGGCGAACCTGTGGCTCGCTATTTTGTTGACCGTGGTTGGTCAGTCACTGGCGTTGATTTTTCAGAACGAATGCTTGAACTGGCAACTGACTATGTTCCTGCAATGAAAACGCTTCATGCTGATATTACTAAGGTTGAATTTGAAGCAAACCAGTTTAATGCCATTACCGCGAGTTATAGTTTGTTTCATGTTCCCGCCAATGAACATGTCCAGCTGTTTGAAAAAATCCACCAATGGCTTCGCCCAGAGGGCAAAGCTTTATTCACTTATGCTACACAGGAATACACTGGCAGCAAAGAATTCGATGGTTATAAAACATTCATGGAACAGGAGTTATTTTATAGCCATAAAACCCCTGAGGCTCTGTATGCCGATTTAGAACAAATTGGTTTCAATATTGATTCCAAAGAACATCACAATATTGGTAATGAGATTTTTCTCTGGGTGACTGTTAGTAAGTGAACCCGGGGCGACATATTAATCGCAATTTTTCAAACACCTCATTCCATTGTATGCCCATACATCGGTAAGCCCTGCTCCGAAATTTGCCTGCGCAATTCATCGCTAATAAACAGCGCAGGCACTTCCAGCTCTACTACCCGACTATGTCTGGCTATTACCGCCATGGCTTCATCGCGATTATTATATTTTGCTCTGGTTTTGAATTTGCCTGCACCATCAGCGACTCGCCACATTTCCTGTCTTTTTTCCAGATTGAGCCAGGGGTCACGCGTGATGATGCAGGCACTTTCAACTCTGCAGTTAAATAATTTAACCAGCCGGTTTACTGCTTTGGGTATTTTGCTATCGTAATACTGTTTGATCGATTGCAGATAACGCCCATAGCGCATTTCCTGTATGTCGCCCATGGCCCAGGCGATACCTGCATAACCATTCTGACTGGCATGAATCAACATCAGCTTAACGGCCAGTACCGACCATTCCTGTTTGAACGGCGCGTTGGCGACATGACCCCAGCTACTGTTGTTATAACCATAACGTTTGCCCGACTGATGCCAGTCGCTTTGCACTTCTTCGATGAACAGTATTTTTCGACCTTCAGAGTCGGTGCGCGAGGTAGTGCGAATGTGCGCAAGAATATTGTGATCAAAAAAATGTGCGCCGTAAAAAGTGCGCTGGTAGTCGGGAAGGCTAACGAACCATTCCCGATAATCCTTACCGCCGAATAGCGTCAGGTAGTCGAACTGAGTATGTGATTTCGCACCATTGTGAATACCCAGATGCTGGCGCGCGTGTTCATTGGCGGCGGTTTTGGCTTCCAGACTATTTTCAAAAAACAGACTGTCATTATCACTGGCAATAGCACGGCCATAGGGGTCGAGTGCAAACCAGTATTTATTGAGCGCCATCGGGTGATCGTTGTTCAGGGTTTTGATCACGCCAACGCGGTAGTTGCAGTAGTTATCGATATAACGCAGCACACAGATACAGTCGTGGTCGATTTTTAGCGCGGCGCGATAAACCACCTGGTGCGGCATGCGTTGTGCGACTTCACTAAAAGCCAGGCCACCGTTCTCGCCCCAGACCTGCTCGATGCTGAGCTCGATGCGCAGCTTGCTGTCATCCAGTTTATCCAGCAACTGCTGCTTGCTGATGAGTATTTCATCTGGCAGTCGCTGAAGATAATGTTTTATCCCCGACCAGTGTATTTCTTCTTCACGCAGACCTTTTTGTTTCTGGTTGTTGATGGTCGCCAGCCACTGTGCGGCTGTAGCGCGTTGCAGTGACAGCTTACTTAAACGCTGTCGCAACAGGCTATATAAGTGCCGGGGTGAGGTATAACTTTTTACAGAAAGCTGCTGCTGTTTTTCTACCAGTCGGCGTCTAGCGGTTTCGATACGGCGACACTGGTCGTCCTGCTGCACCCACCGGAAAAACACCGCCTTGTCTTCATCGCTCCAGTCACTGGCATGGCGAACACTGTCCAGCGTATAAGCTGAATATTCGTAGTCATACTCTGTCCAGCCCTGTTTAGGCTTGCCGTTATCATCGAATTTTCGATAGACGATATCGACCAGCGCATACAGCTTTCTATGCTCTGAATGCGGGCCTATGCCTTTTTGTCTTAAGGCATGGTATTTGGACCGATCTGTTGAGAGGTCGATGACTTTTCCGCTGGGTAATTCCACCATTTGTGCATTTTCCTCGGTAACGACTTCTGACAGGGTCATATACCTGAGTAAACTACTATGGAATTATTGTGTTATCACCCAAGTAAGTATGTGGGTGTTTGTTTTATTACTTTATGGCCCAGCTGACTAATTGGGCAAAAGCAGAAGCCACTTCATCCTTGCTATGTTCAGGGTATTCGCGTAAAAATTGGTTTCACGTTTTATGCAGCACAGGCTTCAATGCAGAATGCGGGGATGGATATGTCTCTGTTTATTCTATTCAATAAATCAATCGAGTCTGAGCCCATTGATTCCGTGATCCCATTTTTCATTCACCCGACATGACTATTTTATGCCT
>JBEQLM010000093.1:0-6288 GCA_040325975.1 Gammaproteobacteria bacterium
GGAGAAGAAGCTACCCACCATATTCGACATGCCCTGACCAACAAACTCCTGATTGGCATTAATTCTTTGATGTGATTTTGTCGCTACAGCCCTACTGATAGATACAGCTTCAATTAAACCCAGCAGTGCAACAGCAAATGCTTCCGGTGCAAGCATCCTGATGGTTTCAAGAGAAAATGTCGGACTGGAAAATGGCGGTAAATGCGCAGGTATTTCCCCGACCAGCGCAATGCTATCTGTATATTCTTTTAGTACTAACGCAATAACACTTCCAACAACCATGCCCACTAAAAGATTTGGCAATTTGGAATTAAGTTTCTTTACCAGTAGAGCTGTAATCATGGTGGCTACTGCAATGATCATAAGATAAAAATTTGTCTGTCCAATACCGTTATATATGTCAGCCCAGGTATTTAGAAATGACTCGCCCTTAGGAACAGTAATACCAAAGATATGTTTCATTTGGCTAGTGCCAATCAAAATCGCAGCACCGGCGGTAAAACCTATCACTACAGTATGTGAAACAAAGTTAACCAGAGAGCCTAAGCGCGCTAGTCCAAATGCCAGCTGATATACCCCGGCGAGAAATGTAAGTGTCAAAGTTAATGATATAAATTCGGCTGTACCCGGTTCTGCATGATGGCTAATGGCTGAAAAAACCACAATCGAAATCGCTGTCGTTGGCCCCGATACTAAATGGAATGAAGAACCAAATAATGCCGCGATAATGGGCGTCACCATCGCTGTGTATAAACCGTATTCTGGTGGCAAACCAGCAATCATTGCAAAAGCGACACCTTGTGGCAGCACTATGACAGCACCTGTAAGTCCTGCAATAAAATCAGCTTTCACTGATTCCTTAGTAATTAATCGTAACCAGCTTAAAAAAGGGAAAATTTCAGTTAATTTCATTAAGTTCTCGTGTTGTTTCTTTCATCTATGACTCTCATCAAGAAGCACCCGACTCCAGGACGACTAAATGCTGTAATTAAAAAGGCAGCCCAATGTTAGAAGCTGCCAGTCAATTCCGCCTAATTCCTCTATAGAAGGAATCATGCTATTTCATCAGCAATCCGTATATTGGAACACATTAATCTTAACTAATAATTAAGAGTTTGACTTATCTCGCTGATACCGGTATAAAGTAATACAGTCGTATGACTTTTATCAATACTATCAAACTTGGTGAGTCATAAAAATTAACTGAATGTGCATAAATGGAGAAATATAATGTCTAATAACCGAACACTTGCAGAACAAACCCAGAAAGCGATGCAGGATTTTTTCTCCAGCATTCCTGAAGATGCCCAACAAACCGTCGGTGGCGCTTTTGAAAAACTGATGAAATCAGATGTTGGTGATAATGCACCTGCCACAGGCGATCAGGCACCCGATTTTGAGCTACCCAATGTTCGTGGTGGCAGCACACAGTTGTCCCAGCGACTCGAACAAGGCCCCGTTGTGCTCAGTTTTTACCGTGGCGGTTGGTGCCCTTTTTGTAATCTGGAGTTCAAAGCGTTATCGGATATTCTTCCCGAGATAGAAGATAAAGGTGCATCATTAATCGGCATATCACCCGAACTGCCCGATACTTCACTATCTACAATAGAAAAACATAATTTGCCCTTCGAAGTGCTGAGCGATGTTGGCAACAAGATTGCGAATAAATATGGTCTGATAATGACCGTTTATGAAGAGATCCAGCCTCTATATAAAGACTGGGGTATCGATGTTCCAGCCGCCAATGGTGATGATAGTTATCAGCTACCTATTCCGGCAACTTTTGTTATTAAGCAGGACGGCAGTATTCATGCCTGTTATGTGAATAAGGATTATACGACGAGGATGGAGCCGAGTGAGATTCTTGCGGCGTTAGCGAGTATATAAAACAAAGTAAGCGTACTACTCAGTTGAAAAAAAAGGCCAGCCGATTGGGAGGCCTTTTTTTTACTTGGCTGTAAATAGGATGCACTGTGCTCTGAAAGACGGGATTGTTACTCCACCCATCCATGGGTTCCGCCCGATGGGTCATGTATACAACACACGCTCTAATTCGATCCTGTCGAATTAGTCGGGCCTCCTGCCCTCCACCCTACGGGCTCGCTGCGCTCATGAAAAATCGTTCCCGACGATTTTTTTGAACCGTTGAGTTCAAACCAAGTCCATCCAGACCACAATACAAATAAAAAAGCCACCCAATCGGGTGGCTTTTTTATTTGTATGGCGGACCGGACGGGATTTGAACCCGCGACCTCCGGCGTGACAGGCCGGCATTCTAACCAGCTGAACTACCGGTCCTAGTATTGGTGGGTGGTGAGGGGATCGAACCCCCGACATTCGCCTTGTAAGGGCGACGCTCTACCAGCTGAGCTAACCACCCCGCCAAAAGTGCGCGCTAGTTTACTGCTTCCTTAAGGGCTTTGCCAGGCTTAAACGCAGGTACTTTAGCTGCTTTAATTTGAATCTCTGCACCAGTTTGTGGGTTACGACCGGTACGAGCTGAACGTTCACGAACCAGGAAAGAACCAAAACCTACGATACTCACTTGATCGCCGCCTTTCATAGCATTGGTAATAACTTGGATAACTGCATCAAACGCACGAGTTGAATCGGCTTTAGATAAACCAGCTGCTTCTGCAACCCCATCAATTAATTCAGATTTATTCATTATTGTTTCCTATGTGTTTAAGATAATTTACTTATTTATAATTATATTTCGATGCTTTTATATATTTGCTCTTATTTTAAGACGTCCTTGGCTATAAATATAAATGCCGTGCATTTTATACCAGTCAGCGACTAGCTCTGTCAATGAAAAATGTAGGGAAAATGCGGCTTCCATCAATTTAAATCTCATCATCCATGATGAATTAACATGATATTCACAGCTCTGAACGCTCAGTGATGCTGGATTCTAGTACCAGCTTTTTTTCCTTTTGTGCTTGTTTTTCTGTTACTTGCCGAATCATCTTCAAGTGGAGTAGGCATTTTTTCAAGCGCTATTTCAAGCACTTCATCAATCCAACGCACCGGTTTAATATCAAGTTTAGACATAATATTTTTTGGTATCTCAACCAGATCTTTTTCGTTGTCATGTGGAATAATAATAGTTTCAATACCTGCACGATGAGCCGCCAACAACTTTTCTTTGAGGCCTCCAATCGGCAATACTTCACCACGAAGCGTAATCTCACCGGTCATCGCAACATTGGCATTAACCGGTATACCTGTTAACGATGAGGCCAATGCGGTACACATGCCTACACCTGCACTAGGTCCATCTTTGGGTGTTGCGCCTTCAGGTACATGTACATGAATATCTTTATCATCCTGAAAGTTACTAACCAAACCTAATGAAGCCGAACGACTACGAATGACTGTCATTGCAGCTTGAATAGACTCCTGCATGACATCGCCCAACTGCCCGGTGTGAGATAGTTTACCCTTACCCGGCATAACAGCAGACTCGATGGTCAATATTTCACCACCCACTTCGGTCCAGGCTAAACCATTAACCTGACCTACCTGATTATGTTTTTCAGCTACGCCATAACGGAAACGTTTCACACCAAGGTATTTTTCAATATTTTTTGAGGTCACAGATACTGCTTTGCTTTCTGGCTTGAGCACCATTTGCTTGACCACTTTACGACAAATCTTAGCCAGTTCTCGCTGTAAACTACGAACACCCGCTTCACGAGTATAAAGACGAACAATATCTCTCAATGCAGATTCATTAACCTGCAACTCACTATCTTTCAGGCCATTTTCTTCCATTTGCTTAGGCAGCAAATATTTTGTTGCAATAGCCACTTTTTCATCTTCGGTATAACCCGGCAAACGAATCACTTCCATACGATCCAGCAAAGGCGCTGGGATATTCATGCTATTCGATGTCGCAACGAACATCACGTCAGAGAGATCAAAATCGACTTCTAAATAATGATCGGAAAAAGTGTGATTTTGTTCCGGATCAAGCACTTCCAACAAAGCCGATGCAGGATCGCCACGAAAATCTGCCGCCATCTTGTCAATTTCATCCAGTAAAAACAAAGGATTACGAGTGCCTACCTTGCTCAGGTTCTGAATAACTTTACCCGGCAAGGAACCAATATAAGTTCGGCGATGACCTCGAATTTCAGATTCATCACGCACTCCACCCAAAGACATACGCGTATATTTACGATTAGTCGCACGAGCGATAGATTCACCTAATGAAGTTTTACCTACACCCGGTGGCCCCACCAAACACAAAATAGGTCCCTTGAGTTTATTCACGCGTTGTTGCACAGCGAGATATTCGAGAATACGTTCTTTTACTTTTTCTAATCCATAATGATCGTCATTGAGCACCTGCTCGGCACCAGCAAGATCACGTCGAATTTTTGATTTTTTCTTCCACGGACAATCCGCCAACCAGTCAATGTAATTTCTCACTACAGTCGCTTCGGCAGACATCGGTGACATCATTTTTAGCTTATTAAGCTCACTTGTCGCCTTCTTATGAGCTTCCTTACTCATACCGGCTTCTTTAATTCGTTTTTCCAGCTCATCAACTTCATTAGGCACATCATCCATATCACCCAATTCTTTCTGAATCGCTTTCATCTGCTCATTCAAATAATATTCGCGCTGACTTTTTTCCATCTGTTGCTTAACGCGTCCACGAATACGTTTTTCTATTTGTAACAAATCGATTTCAGCATCAATCAAACTCATTAAATATTCAAGTCGTGCATGCACACTGGAAATCTCAAGAATTTTTTGTTTTTCATCGAGTTTTAGCGACATGTGCGCTGCAATGGTATCCGATAATCTTGATGGTTCATCGATACCCGCCAATGAGGTTAAAATCTCAGCAGGTACTTTTTTATTGAGTTTTACGTACTGATCGAAGACGTTCAGGATAGAACGCGACAGAATATCGATTTCACGATCATCTTCATCAGAAACTTCATCCAGCTCTGAATAATTGGCGACAAAAAAATCGCCCCTTTCATGCAGACCTTCCACTTTTGCACGCTTCACACCTTCAACCAAAACCTTGATGGTGCCATCAGGTAATTTCAGTAACTGCAGGATGGTCGCCAGGGTGCCTATTTCATGGACATCATCAATGCCCGGCTCATCGATATCCGCACTTTTCTGTGCAATCAACAAAATCTTTTTGTTGTCATTCATTGCTGTATCGAGCGCCTGAATTGATTTTTCGCGCCCAACAAACAAAGGGATGACCATATGGGGATAAACCACGACATCACGCAGTGGTAAAACCGGAACTTCTGTTGCTACGGATGAATTTGATTGATCTTTATCACTTGAACTGGCCATGTATGCCTCTTATTTTATGGATTCTTTCTACCAGTGGGGGCAGCTTGCTGGGTTTTCAAGTGTTGCATAACACGCAAGCAGAATTAATTAGCGGTCAAGCTAGCCTTTTACTCTTGCGAAACCTGTTTCTTATCGCCACCTTCATAAACTAGTAGCGGCTGATTATCACCAGCAACCACGGAGGCATCGATGACCACTTTGGCCACATCATCCTGAGAAGGTAGTTCGTACATGGTATCAAGCAGTATATTTTCCAGAATAGTGCGCAGACCACGAGCACCTGTTTTACGCTCCATAGCTTTTCTGGCAATGGCGTGCAGAGCATCGTTGCGAAGTTCAAGCTCACTACCTTCCATCTCGATCATCTTGGCATATTGTTTGGCCAGTGCATTCTTGGGCTCGGTAAGAATTGTCACCAGTGCATCTTCATCCAGCTCATTCAGTGTCGCTACTACGGGCAGGCGACCAACAAACTCAGGAATCAAACCATATTGAATCAGGTCATCTGCTTCCAGATCATCCAGCACATCACTGAACTGACGTCTTTTATCCTTATCAACTGAGCGTACTTCAGCACCAAATCCAATACCGCCTTTCTCTGAGCGATGACGAATGACCTTATCCAGGCCTGAAAATGCCCCGCCACAAATAAACAGGATGTTTCCCGTATCAACCTGTAGAAACTCTTGCTGAGGATGCTTGCGACCACCTTGAGGTGGTACCGAGGCAACCGTGCCCTCAATCAGCTTTAAGAGTGCTTGCTGCACGCCCTCTCCAGATACATCGCGTGTAATAGAGGGGTTATCTGATTTGCGGGAAATTTTATCGATTTCATCAATATAGACAATACCCCGTTTGGCTTTTTCCAGATCGTAATCGGCGTTCTGGAGCAGAGAAAGAATGATATTCTCCACATCCTCTCCTACATACCCGGCTTCCGTAAGGCTCGTGGCGTCG
>JBEQLM010000094.1:0-6263 GCA_040325975.1 Gammaproteobacteria bacterium
GCTTGCTGAAAAGCTAGTCGTTATTGTTAATAGCAAAGATCCAGATAGTCAGCGAATTGCCGATTACTATCAGCAGAAAAGACATGTTCCAGATGAAAATATTATTGTCGTTGAATTTCCACCTGATGTCATAGCGTTAAATAAACCTCAATTCCAGAAAATTTATCAGCAGGTGCTGAAAAAAACACCGGAGCATGTGCAGTTTTATGCGCTGGCCTGGAGAAAAACATTTCGTGTTGGATGTATGTCGATAACCAGCGCATTTGCTTTTGGTTTTGATGAAAAATATTGCGCTAAAGGTTGTAAGGCTACGCAGTCCAGTTCTTATTTTAATATGGTAAGTCGAGCACCATTTGATGATTTTAAGGTCCGTCCTACGATGATGTTGGCAGGAAGTTCTATTGAGCAGGTTTACGCCATGATCGATAGGGGCGTTCGTTCTGATGGTCAACATCCAGATGGTGTCGCTTATTTGGTGAACACAGCAGATAAAAACCGTAATACACGAGCACAATTATATTCACAGGTGATTGTGGCTTTAGGGGAACGAATCAAAATTCAGCAGGTGAATGCAAATAAGCTGGAGAATAAAGATGATGTCATGTTTTATTTTACTGGCTTGAAACACGTTGAAAATATTGATAGTAATCAATTTATGGATGGGGCTATTGCTGATCATTTGACGTCTGCGGGTGGGGTTTTGTCCGGAAGCATGCAGATGAATCTGCTTCGCTGGCTGGATGCAGGTGGGATTTTGCCTGGTACGTCGCAAATGAGTCTGCTTAGCTGGCTGGATGCAGGTGCTACAGCTAGTTTTGGTGCAGTAGTCGAGCCGTGCAGTTTCCATCAAAAATTTCCTCATCCTGGTGTAGCTATTGATTATTACACCAGAGGTGAAACCTTGATTGAGGCATACTGGAAAAGTGTAGCCTGGCCGGGTCAGGGATTGTTTGTTGGCGAACCGCTGGCTTCACCATTTGCAAAATATCTTACTAAACAAGAAGAAATTTAATAGATCGGGTAGTATTCACGCATGTTATTAATGATCGACAATTATGACTCTTTTACCTACAACCTGGTGCAATATCTGGGTGAGTTGGGTGCGGATGTTGAAGTGTATCGCAACGATCAGATTACTGTGGACGAAATAAAAGCACGTTCACCTGAACGTATCATGATTTCACCTGGGCCCTGTACACCAGACGAAGCCGGTATATCGATGGCTACAATCAAAGAGTTTGCTGGTAAGCTGCCTATTTTTGGCGTGTGTCTTGGCCATCAAAGTATTGGTCAGGTGTTCGGTGGCAAGATTGTGCATGCACGCGAAATCATGCATGGCAAAACTTCTTTGATTCATCATAAAGGTGAGTATGTTTTTAAGGGTTTAGAAAATCCTTACACCGCGACACGCTATCATTCTCTGGTGATTGATAAAAATTCTTTGCCCGATTGTTTAGAAGTAACCGCATGGACAGAAACAGAAGATGGCGAGATGGATGAGATCATGGGTGTACGCCATAAAGGGCTGGCGGTTGAAGGTGTACAGTTTCATCCGGAATCAATTTTGACCGAACACGGCCACGATCTTCTGCAAAACTTTTTGAATATGACGTTGTAACAGGTGTTGTTATGGATATGCAAAGCGCAATAAAAGCAGTCACAGAAAAACAGGATTTATCCGCCGAGGATATGACGTCCGTGATGCGAACCATCATGACGGGAGAAGCAACACCCGCACAGATTGGCGGTTTTTTAGTTGGTCTGCGCATGAAAGGCGAGACGGTAGATGAAGTTGCGGCAGCGGCAGCAGTGATGCGTGAACTGTCCACCAAAGTCGAAGTTGAAAAGGAATATCTTGTGGATACCTGCGGAACTGGTGGAGATTCATCCGGTAGTTTTAATATTTCTACCGCCAGCGCCTTTGTTGTTGCGGCTGCGGGTGCGCGTGTTGCCAAACACGGCAATCGATCGATCACCAGCAAGTCAGGCAGTGCCGATGTGCTGGAAGCAGCGGGTGTTAATCTTGAATTAACGCCAGAGCAGGTAGCAGATTGCGTCAATGAAATTGGCATTGGTTTTATGTTTGCACCCATGCATCACAGCGCTATGAAACATGCCATCGGCCCACGTAAAGAAATGGCGGTACGTACTATCTTTAATGTGCTCGGACCGCTGACTAATCCAGCCGGTGCGCCAAATCAGGTGCTGGGTGTATTCAGTAAAGACTGGGTCGTGCCGCTAGCCGAAGTGCTGAAACAGCTGGGCAGTGAACATGTTTTAGTGGTTAATGCCGAAGATGGCCTGGATGAAATCAGCATTGGTTCACCAACATTGGTGGCTGAACTTAAAGATGGTGAAGTGAAAAACTACACTATTCAACCGGAAGATTTTGGACTGCAACGAGCCGATCTTTCAACCATCAAGGCAGCTGATGCACAAGATAGCTTAAATATCATCAATGGTGTTCTGGCGAATCAATCGAGTCCGGCAAAAGATATTGTCTGTCTTAATGCGGGTGCGGCTATCTATGTCGCAGGTCTGGTGAATTCATTGGCAGAAGGCGTAAAACGAGCCGCAGAGGTGATTGCTGAGGGCAAGGCTGCGGAAAAATTACAACAACTGGTTTCAAAGACCACGGTTTAAAATGACTGATACTCCCGATATTTTAAAAAAAATTCTTTCTCGTAAACACGAAGAAATTGCTGAGCGTTCAGAAAAACTGGCGCTTGATGATTTAAAAAAATATGCAGAACATGCGAGTCCAGTACGTGGTTTTATCGCCGCCATTGAAAGTAAATTAGCTGAAAATAAAGCGGCGGTTATTTCAGAAATTAAAAAGGCTTCACCTAGCAAAGGCGTTCTGAGAGAGGATTTTAATCCATCTGAAATTGCAAAAACTTATGAGGCGAATGGTGCCGCCTGTTTGTCGGTGCTGACCGATGCGGATTTTTTTCAGGGTAGCGAAAATTTTCTTAAACAGGCGCGATCAGTTTGCAATATACCGGTGATCCGTAAAGATTTTATTATCGACCCTTATCAGGTTTATGAAGCCAGAATGATTAATGCTGACTGTATTCTATTGATTGTCGCGGCATTGGATGATGCTATGTTGAAAGAATTGTTAGCATTAGCGCATGAACTGGAAATGGATGTGTTGATGGAAGTGCACGATGAGCAGGAAATGCAAAGAGCGTTAGCAACCGATGCGAAGTTGATTGGTATCAATAACCGTAGTTTGCATACCTTTGAGACCAGTTTGCAGACCACATTGTCTATGCTTGATATGGTGCCAGATGATCGGATTCTAGTTACCGAAAGCGGCATACATACTCCAGAAGACGTGAAGCTGATGCGAGATAATAATATTCATACGTTCCTTGTTGGCGAAGCCTTTATGCGTGCCGATGATCCCGGTGAGAAATTGAAAGAACTGTTTTTTTAAACAAGTTGACAGTTAAAAACATAGTTGGCCGTTAAAACATAGTATGCAGTCATTAGTTAAAAGCTTTTTACTGCCAACTGCCAACTGCCAACTGCCAACTGCCAACTGCCTACGAATAACTGTCAACTATGTTTTTAGCGTGTGCCAAATATAATAATGGTCTTACCATGTGCGCTGATGAGATTGTCGTCTTCTAGTTCCTTGAGTACACGCCCTGCCATTTCACGTGAACAGCCCACCATTTTAGCTAAATCCTGACGGGTACTTTTTATCTGCATACCATCTGGGTGCGTCATGGCATCGGGTTCTGAGCTGAGTTCGAGCAGGCAGTGAGCGATACGGCCTTTAACGTCCAGAAAAATCAGGTCACGGACTTTCAGGCTAGTTTTTCTTAATCGCGAGAAAAGCTGGCTAGTGAGCAAAAACATGACTGTCGGATCTTCAGAGACCATTTTCCTGAACTGCTGATAACTGATTTCAGCAATCACACAGTCGGTGCGCGCATGTACCCTGGCTGAGCGCTTGGCATCAGCATCATTCAGGTCGAATAGTCCCGCTTCACCAAAAAAATCACCGGCATTAAGGTGAGCCAGGATAATTTCTTCGCCAGATTCACTCTCTGTCTGTACGCTTACCGAGCCCTCAATGATATAGTAGAGGCTTTCCGAGTCATCACCTTCGCGAATAATGACATTCTTAGCCTGGAGTGTTTTCTTGTGTGCGTGGCTGAGAAGTTTTTCAAGCGATGGGTTGGGTGTTGGAATGTCTCGGATAATACTCATCTAAGCTGCCTTCGAGTGATAAAATCATTCTTATTTGAATTGGATCATACACAAAACACGAGTGTAGAGCATAGTTAGTTAAAGTTATTTTTTAGAGAGTAAGGCAATGAAAGCAACGGTTAAGTGGTTAGATAATATGTCCTTTGTCGGGGAGTCGGGCAGTGGACATTCTGTGGTAATGGACGGTCCGCCGGACGATGGTGGCCGTAATTTGGGTATTCGCCCGATGGAAATGGTGTTATTGGGTATGGGCGGCTGTACGGCTTTTGATGTGGTGCATATCTTGAAACGAGCACGTCAGGATATTGCAGATTGTCATGTTGAGCTGGAAGCAGAACGTGCTACGGATATTCCTAAAGTTTTTACGAAAATCCATGCTCATTATGTTATCAAGGGCAAAGCTCTGGATGCCAAAAAAGTAGAGCGTGCGATTACCATGACGGCAGAAAAATATTGCTCTGTCTCTATTATGTTAGCGAACAGTGTGGAAATTACACACGATTTTGAAATTATTGAAGAATAAGGGTGTTTTAAGTGTCGGAATCAGAAGAGCAGTTATTTAAAGAATTACAACAACAATATTATCATGCGTGGTTTCGTTTCCACCCCGAGACAGCAGTAGAAATTGGCATAAATGATCATGCTGAAGAACTGCGTAGTTATGCTGATGATGAAATCGGTGCCTTGATCGCATTAAATCAGAAACTGATTTCAGCACTCGATGAAATGAATATTGAAGCACTGACCGATGCCAGTCAGATCGATTACAAAATACTCAGGGCTGCAGCTGAAATTGAGCTGCATGATATCGAAGAGCGAGATTGGCGTTTTCGTGATCCCTCTGCCTATGTACCGGTGAATGCAATTTATCAATTACTGATTTATCCTGTTGATGAAGTGCACAAGCCTTTTAAACGTCGCTTGCAACAGTTTCCTGAGTATCTGCGTGGTGCCAAAACCCAGCTATCTCAATTTCCTGAGCAAGTGGTATCGATATGGTTAAATGCTGCGGTCAGTGAATGTCGTTCCAGTGTTGCATTTATCCGTGATATGGGCCGCAACCCATTATTTACTCAGAAGTTTGAAAATCCAGCACGTTTGCAGCCTTTGTTTGAAGACGCTGCACATGCCCTGGAAGACTTCGCAAGATTTCTTGAAGTGGATATTGCGCCTAAAGCAGCTGGTGATTTTGCCTGTGGTCAGCATCGTTTTAACCGATTGCTCAATGAAAAGCACTTTATGGAAACTTCTGCCGATGCAGTGCTGACGTTTGGTGAGAAATTATATAAAGACTGCCAGCAAGCTTTGTTAGAGCAAGCTAAAGCCATGCAGGGTGATGACAATGTTGAGGCCCTGTTAGCAAAAATTCAGAAGCAGCACCCGAAAGCAGAGCAACTGCTGGATACTTATCGCCATCGCATGACGGATTCATATAACTGGTGGCAGAAATCAGGATTGCTGACCATGCCGAAAAAGCAATCGCTGAAAGTGCTGGCCACGCCCGAATTTTTACGTCACATGATTCCCTTTGCTGCCTATGAGCCGCCACAGTTCAGCGACCCTGAGCAGCATGGTTTGTATTACGTCAACACGACTTCGGATGAAGCAGCACTGGCTGAGCACAGTGATTGCAGTATTGATCTGACCTGTGCACACGAAGCCTTTCCTGGTCATCATCTGCAGTTTGTCACCGAAAACCAGAGCAAGCCAAATTACACTCGCCTATTGAATGCCTCGGCTTCCATGTATGAGGGCTGGGCTTTATATTGTGAAGAGCTTTCTATTGAGCAAGGTTTTCTCGATAAAGAAGAGCATCGCTTCATGATGCTGCGTGATCGGTCATGGCGTGCTTTACGCATTATCATAGATGTAAAGTTACAAACCGGACAATTAAGCACAGAAGGTGCGATTGACCTGATGGTGGCTGAATTAAGTTTTAGTCGTGAACAAGCGCAAGCTGAAATTAACTGGTATAGCTGCTCACCTGGCACACCACTTTGTTATGCAGTGGGGCGTGAAATGATTTTACTGGCGCGTGA
>JBEQLM010000095.1:0-6261 GCA_040325975.1 Gammaproteobacteria bacterium
TGGGCGCGAAGGGCCGACGGTGCATATTGGTGCCGCGATTATGTATTCCATTGGACGACATATGCATGTGCCTGCACGTTATCTTGAACGCGGTTTAATTTTGACGGGTGGTGGCGCAGGTGTGGCCGCAGCTTTTAATACGCCACTGGCCGGTATCATGTTTGCCATTGAGGAAATGGCGCGGTCATTTGATCGGCGTAACAGCACCATGATGTTGATCGGTGTTGTGCTGGCGGGCATGGTTGCGATTGTCGTGCATCAGGATAATTATAATTATTACGGTACATCGCCAGCGAATCTTGATTTTGGTTTTGTCTGGTTAGCGGTGTTGGTGTGTGGTGTTGTCGGCGGAGTACTGGGTGGAGGCTTTAGTCAGATATTAATTACAGCTTCAACCATGTTGCGACCTTTTATGCCCGCTCATGCGATTAAGATTGCCTTTGCCTGTGGTCTGGTTGTGGCTTTTCTAGGCTTTGTCAGTGGTGGTGTTATTTACGGTACGGGTTATATCGAAGCCAAACAGATTGTGAGTTGTGCGGGTACAGAAGTGTGCGCAGCTGAAGTTGGTGTTTTTTATCCCTTCCTTAAAATACTGGCGACCATCGCAACTTATCTGAGTGGGATTCCTGGCGGTATTTTTGCACCTTCTTTGGCCAGTGGTGCAGGTTTGGGTGCAAATATTGCTGCTTACTTCCCTATTGAATTAGCATCTACTATTGTAGTACTAGCTATGGTTGGCTATTTTTCTGCTGTGGTGCAAACACCGATCACAGCTTTTATTATCGTTATGGAAATGACCGATAATCAGGATCTAGTTTTAGCGATGATGGCAACTTCATTGATTGCTACCGGCACATCAAAACTGATTTGTAAAAAGTCGATTTATTTTGCTCTGGCGGAAAACTTTTTGGCGAATTTGAAAATGACTGAGCCAGAAGTTAATGCGAAGCCTTAACAAGTTATCAGTCGGCAGTTGACAGTCATCAGTAAAAAAATAAATGATTTAAACTGCCAACTTTTATTTACTTCGCTTCAGCAAAACATAGACCGCTCCCGTGCTGCCATCTTTTGGAAGTGCGCTGCAAAAGGCCAGCACTGTCGGTGCTGCACGCAGCCAACGATTTACCATGGGTTTGATCACGGGTTTTTTTCCGGGCGAGCTGTAACCTTTACCGTGTACGATGATAATACAGCGGCTGCCATCGGCTTCGCATTCACTCAGAAATTCCAGCAGGTAGTCTCGTGCGGCATCAACGGTCATACCGTGCAGGTCGATACTATGGTCGATATGAAATTTTCCTTTACGTAATTTTTTCAGTGTGTCCGGTGTGATGCCATCGCGGGAATAGAGTAGCTGATCGGGACATTCATCGACGGGTGCGTCTGAGAATACATCGTTGATATCAGGATGTTCGTCATGACTTCGTATTTTGATATTTTTACGCACTGGCTTTGTGCGGACTTTATTGTCCGCTTGGATGGGTTTCACATCTTGCATAGCTTCTTTAAACAAATCAGCATCGTCTGAGATGTTTTTATCAGATTGTTCTGTGTCGGATTCGCCTGGCCAGTCATCCAGCCAGTTGGCTGACGATTTTTTGCCGTCTTTTTTAGAATCATCCTGCATGGGGTGTGGCCACATCATGTATTATAGTTAGATCTATTTTAACGATGATTTTGTTTTATGCACATATTATTGAGCAACGATGACGGTTATCTTGCGCCAGGTTTACGGGTACTGGCGGATACCCTGAGCAAGTTGCATACGATCTCGGTGGTGGCACCAGATCGTAATCGCAGTGGTGCCAGTAATTCGTTGACTCTGGAGCGACCGCTACGTGCCAATGTTGCGGACAATGGTTTTACCTATGTCAACGGTACACCAACGGATTGTGTGCATCTGGCGATTACGGGTTTGTTGGATGTGGAACCAGATATTGTGATTTCAGGTATTAATGACGGTGCTAATATGGGCGATGATGTGTTGTATTCAGGCACCGTCGCAGCCGCCATGGAAGGGCGTTTTCTGGGGTTACCGGCGATTGCAGTTTCTATGGGCTCGTACACACCTGAGCATTTTGAAAGTGCCGCCAAAGCCATTGTGCAGATAGTGGAGCGGTTGCAGCAGCAGCCCTTGAAGCAGGACAGTATTTTGAATGTGAATGTACCTGATTTGCCCTGGCATGAGATCAAAGGCATCAAGGCAACGCGTCTGGGTAATCGGCATAAATCGGAAGGTGTGATCAAGCAGATAGACCCCCGTGGTGAGCCAGTGTATTGGGTTGGGCCACCGGGTAAAACGCAGGATGCGGGTGAGGGTACCGATTTTCATGCTATCGAGCATGGATTTATTTCAATGACACCTTTGCAGATTGATTTAACCCGTTATGATAGTCTTAATGGTTTGAACGACTGGCTGGATACAGCTGCGTTTTTCTCAAATAAATAACAACAATAAACCCTCAGCAACACGACCTCAGTAACATGCAACGAAGTATTCAAGGTATAGGTATGACATCTCAACGCACGCGTGACCGTTTGGTCGAGCGTTTGCGTGAGAAAGGTATCACCGACGAGCGTGTGCTAGAAGTGATGCGCACCACACCCCGGCATCTATTTATAGATGAGGCGCTGGCGCATCGTGCCTATGAAGATTCATCTTTGCCTATTAGCCAGGGGCAAACAATTTCACAGCCTTATATCGTGGCGCGGATGACTGAGGTCTTGCTTGAGAAGGGTGTGCCGGATTTTGTGCTCGAAGTAGGTACCGGCTCTGGCTACCAGTCAGCGGTGTTATCACGACTGGTGCCCAAGGTTTATACCGTAGAACGTATCAGTGGATTGTTGGACAAGGCGCGGCAATGTCATCGTGATATAGGGCTTCATAATATTTACAGCAAGCACAGCGATGGCTCATGGGGCTGGCCGGATCATGCGCCGTATCCAGCGATCATGGTGACAGCCGCACCTGAACAGGTTCCCGAGTCTTTGCTGGAGCAGTTAGCAATAGGTGGTCGTATGGTGATTCCTGTAGGCACAGTTTCTGGTGATCAGCAGTTGAAATTGATTATACGTACCAGTACCACAGATTTTGATGAGCAGACGCTGAATGCAGTGCGTTTTGTACCCTTGCTTGATGGCGCTATTCGTTAG
The DNA here is from genome assembly GCA_040325975.1 of Gammaproteobacteria bacterium. Classification (GTDB taxonomy): domain Bacteria; phylum Pseudomonadota; class Gammaproteobacteria; order SZUA-229; family SZUA-229; genus LH-M37. The sequence continues at coordinate 3,154 of JBEQLM010000095.1, forward strand.
TTAAGTTATTTTAGGTTGATTTGATGTTATTTAATAAGTTATACAAAAAATGCATGGATATGGCGGCGCATCCGAATGCAGAGCGTTATCTGGCAGGTGTGAGCATTTTTGAGTCAATTTTTTTCCCCGTGCCCACGGCTTTAATGGTGGCACCAATGGCGGTTGCCAGGCCGGAGCGAGCGCTGCGTATCGCTACTATCGCTACCGTGACCTCGGTGTTTGGTGGCCTGTTTGGTTATATGCTGGGTTACTTTGCCATTGGCTGGATTGAGCCAGTTTTGCATGATGTTGGCTACTGGGAAAAGTACACGATAGCGCAAGACTGGTTCAGGGAATGGGGTTTTTGGTCGGTGGTGATTGCTGGTTTCTCACCGATCCCATTTAAATTGTTCACTATTACAGCCGGTGCTTTTGCCATGTCGGTGCCGATGTTTTTACTGGCTGCTTTGGTTGGGCGTTCGGCGCATTTCTTTTTAGTCGCATTTTTAATGGCCTGGGCTGGGCCAAAACTGGAACCCGTGGTGCGCCGTTATATTGAATGGCTGGGCTGGTTCACGGTGCTGGTGATTGCCATTGTTATATATTTCCATAGCTAAGACAAGATGCATAAGACGATTTATATATTCTTTCTTTATACGCTGCTGGTAGCCTGTACGAATCAACGTATGGATTGGGATCCCGATGATTACACGGTTGCCGCTGGCGATACCTTGTATTCCATCGCCTGGCGTTATGAGATGGATCCTGATGATCTGGCCAAATGGAATCATTTGTCACCGCCTTATATAATTCATCCAGGTGATCGGCTGCACACCAATCAGACTGACAGCTTTGAAGCGGATAAATTTAGAGCTGCAGAAGAGGAGCAGCAACAACAGCAACAGTCAAATAGACCAACAGAGATTACAGTGATACGTGGTGATACCTTGTATTCTCTGTCCAAGGGAACTGACGTCAGTGTGGACAGATTAGCGGCTATTAATGGGCTGAATAAACCTTATGTGATTAATCCTGGTCAAACTTTGTATTTGACGAGTAAGACTGTTGTAGAGCCGGTTATAATTCCGGTGATTGTTCCTGTTGTACAAAATACAATACGCCAGCTAGCAACAGCAACACCGCCAATTACGCAAAAGAATAAAAACACACCGGTAATAGAAGTAGATACTAATCGCAGAGTGGACTGGCAATGGCCAGTTGATGGCAAGGTGATTGTACATTTCAATAAAAGTAAAAATAATGCCAAAGGTATTGATATTGCCGGTAATGAAGGCAAGCCTGTTAGTGCTGCTTCTTCTGGAAAAGTCGTTTATAGCGGCAATGGCTTAATCAGTTACGGCAATTTGGTCATCATCAAACACAGTCGATCTTATCTCAGTGCTTATGCGCATAATAAAAAGCTGTTGGTGAAAGAAGGTGAGACCGTAAAAGCCGGTCAAAAAATCGCTGAATTAGGAAAAACTGGCGCAGAAAAACCAAAACTCCACTTTGAAATTCGTAAAAATGGAAAACCCGTCGACCCTTTAAGGTATCTTCCTCGTAGTTGATTGTCTTTGTCCAAACCACAATATCATGTGGTTAGGTCTCTAATCGTAAAATTAATTTTAAATAATCCAATTAAATCCTTGCTTTACAAGGATATTTAGTGATATAAATTTTTTTAACTTATGGATAGTTTTAGAAGTGCCCTGTAAGTGCATGGAAATAAAGGAGTTTGAATAAAATTCTGAAACAGGTGCTAAAAATGCGAAAACAAAAATAAATACGTATTTGGAATGGGGGAAGAAAATGAGAGAAGCTACGTTAGAGAGCAGAGATAATTCAGGGGATGTTGGTGTGCTGATGCACGATATAGATGATAGCCACGATATAGATGATACCGAAATGCAAGTGGAGGATCTTAAAGCCGAGGAGCTTGAAGTTACCGAAGAGAAGGTGGTTGCTAAAAAGTCTTCCGCAGACATAACTGGTAAAGTTAATCGTAAAGAACTGGATGCCACTCGTCTGTATCTGAGAGAAATTGAAGGTTCGCCGTTATTGACGGCAGAAGAAGAGGTTTATTATTCCCGTCTTTCTTTGAAAGGCGATATGGAAGCCCGCAAGAAGATGATCGAATGCAATCTGCGTTTGGTGGTCAAAATCGCGCGCCGCTACATGAATCGTGGTCTGGCACTGCTGGATTTAATCGAAGAGGGTAATCTGGGTCTAATCCGTGCCGTTGAGAAATTTGATCCTGAGAAGGGTTTCCGTTTTTCAACTTACGCTACCTGGTGGATTCGTCAGACTATTGAACGCGCATTGATGAATCAGACACGCACCATTCGTCTACCTATCCATGTAATTAAAGAATTGAATGTTTATCTAAGAGCCGCTCGCAAGCTTGAGCAGACTATGGATAAAGAGCCTAGCGCCGAAGACATCGCAAGAATGTTGGATAAACCGGTGGCAAATGTTGAAAAAATGTTGGGTCTGCGTGATCGTGTGACATCGGTAGATGTACCAGTAGGTGCGGAAAATGATCGTCCCTTGCTTGAAATCGTTGCTGATGAACGCGTTCAAGCTCCACCAGAAATGCTACAGAATGAAGATGTGATGGCGAATCTGGGTGTCTGGATGGATCAGCTTGATGAAAAACAACGTGAAGTGCTGGTTCGTCGTTTTGGTTTGAATAATCACGAACGAACTACACTGGAAGATGTCGGCCGTGAACTGGGTGTAACTCGTGAACGTGTTCGTCAAATTCAGATGGATGCATTGAAACAGCTTCGTAAAATTCTGGAAAGCCAGGGTTTTTCAGAAGAACTTTTATTTCAGGATTAATGAGTAGTAAAAAATAATAATAATAAAACTGCATTACTTAGCCGGGTGGTTCATTGAATCTCCCGGTTTTTTTATGCCTGAGTTATTTTATTAGTTTGATAAAATCAGGCCACAGACGACGTGACGACCTTCGTTACTTAGAATGTTATAAGTCCGGCAAGCGGCACCGGTATCCATAATCTCCACACCGACACCCAACCTGATTAATTCTGCATAGGTTTCTACGGGCGGAAATACCAGTTTGTTGCCCATACCAATTAATACTAGCTCCGGTTTTAATTGAACAAT
>JBEQLM010000096.1:0-6230 GCA_040325975.1 Gammaproteobacteria bacterium
AGCTGGAGCAAGGCAAACTCTTCAAAGTCGAAGAAGCACCCGAGATACCACTGAAGGCTTATGCAGCATTTCACATGCACGGTGAACATCGAAATCTGATTGAACAATTATTGGACACATTATAATAATCAAACGACACTTTTACGATCCGTATCAATTCCCTGAATTTTAAAATCACGTAAAATCCTTCACACTTTAAAACCCTTAGATACTTATATGGATACGCCTGTTAGCCTCACATCTGCCTTTCTTTTAGGGCTATTCACCACCCTGCACTGCGTCGGCATGTGTGGTGGCATCATTGGAGCCCTGAGTCTCGGCCTGCCAGCAAAAATACGCGACAACAAACTACAACTACTATTTTTTGTCGGCACTTATAATCTTGGTCGAATTATCAGTTACAGTCTCGCTGGCTTACTAGCGGGCGCACTGGGCACGGAGATTTTAACTTCAGTCGGTTTTAAACAGGGCCATCAGATACTTCAATACATCGGCGTTGGCATGATGATCGCCGTTGGCACTTATCTCGCTGGCTGGTTACCACAACTTGCCTATGTTGAAAAAATTGGCCGCCCTTTATGGAACAAAATGGAGCCTTTTGGCCGACGTTTGTTACCCGTTTCAAATCCACTTAAAGCACTGAGCTACGGCCTTATCTGGGGCTGGCTACCTTGCGGCATGGTGTATTTTGTTTTGATCTGGGCTTTGTCTGCTGGCTCTGCCCTGCAAGGCGCATCCTTAATGCTGGCCTTTGGCCTGGGTACATTACCGACACTGCTGGCTGCGGGATTCATGACTTCATGGCTAACGCGCTTTGCCCGCAATCCCAAAATCCGAAGCTTCGTTGGTTTACTGATTATTGCCATGGCCATCGGCAGCCTGTTTATCCCCATGCAACATAATAACCACGGTGCTGCTCCATCTGATCAGCCGGATCAAATGGATCACTCTGAACATATGCATCACCATTAATGAGACGATGATTAATTATGAATGAGCAACCAAAAAAATTTAATAATCAGGATGACATTTATGTGGTTCATTCTGAGCTACTTAAAAAACTCAAGCCGATATTCTGCAAAGGTTTCTTCGAGCACTACCAGCGCGATGATGTAGAACGCACCCATTTATTTAATGGTCGCCATGAAAACACCTATTTAAGCGAACAACACATTCCTGAATTAGCCCAACTCAAACAGGAAGCCTGCAAATACGCCAATCTTATTCTGGGCACGGAAGATATCGACATGGGTTACTGGTTTAATCACATGCCACCAGGCGCGGTAACCACCTCACATCGCCATGATGATGATGACGAACTGCTGTCTGCGGCTTACTACATTAGCGTGCCCGAAAACTCTGGTGACTTTATTATCAAGACCAGCAACATTCCAAATGAAGGCGAGACCATAAGAATTACCCCAACTGAAGGTAGCTTTCTTTTCTTCAAACCCAATATGGTTCATGAAGTCACCGAAAATTTAAGTGATCAACATCGATTTTCCATCGGCATTAATTTTGGTCAGAGAGAATATGTAGAATATTAATCCTTTAATCTAGCAGGATTACATTTTTCACTTTCCTGTTATCATTAAGCATGGCTGAACAAGAGCAAGAAAATAACTCAGAGGTTCCTGATAAAAAACCAGCAAAGCGCCGTTTCAATGGCCTGCTCATATTCGGTCTTTTTGCCGTTATTATATTTACCATCAGCTACAAACCTTCTATTGAAACGGTTTATTGCAATACCGAAACCCTTTCAACTAAACTAGACGTGGTCATGCTCGGTGCAATCTGGTGCCCCTATTGCTACAAAGCACGAAAGTATTTTGTCGACAATGAAATCAGTTACTGTGAATACGATATTGAAGACAATGGCAAAGGTGAGCAGATGTACGCAGGCATAAACACTAACCCGACCATGCCTCTGGGAATCCCCGTATTATTCATTGGTGATTATACTTTCAGTGGCTTTGATCAACGTCGCATTGAAAAAGCACTCTCAGAAACTAAAGGCAGTTCTAATTAATTATGATATTACGTGTTAAACAATTCTTTGAATCTCGATTAATCATCAGTACTACCACATCGCAAAATGATATCGATCATAAACTCAAACTGGGCTGCGCTGTTTTGATGTTTGAAATGGTGCATGCTGATGGTGAGACTCACGATAATGAAGAACAAAAAATCCGCCAGGCCTTGCAACAACAATTTGATATCACTGAGGCAGAAACTGAAGAGTTATTGGCGATTGCTCATGAGAAGAAAAACAGCACAGCGGATTATCACCAGTTCACATCCATGATTAACCAGCATTACTCACAGGAACAAAAAATATTTCTGGTAGAACAACTCTGGCATATCGCCTATGCCGACAATGTACTTGATAAATTTGAAGAACATCTGGTCAGAAAACTGGCCGAACTGCTGCACGTGCCTCATCGACATTTTATGCAGAGCAAACACCGCGCCGAAAATAAAACCTGAAATTCAATTTCTAATGTAAAGCACTCTCCGAACCCCACATCTGGTTGTATCTTTCCACCACCTCACGCACAGCCTGTGGGTAACCAATAATATCCATCTGCTGCATGCCTTGCTTAAAAAACTCTCGCGCATCCTGCGGAAAGTTTTTCACTAAAAGATCGTACGCCGCTTCAATCAATTTTGGCTCATGACTTCGAGTCGCCACAATACCGTAATTTAAATGCAAAACACGCCAGGGTCGCATGTCATTGGTTTGCTCCAGATCTTGTTGCACTACTACCGATGCCGCTTGAATAATCGTAGCAATCACTCGAGTTAGCTCGACAAGCTGTTCCGGCTCTCTATATTCATTGGCATAATCAGCTATCGCATTAACCACCAGATCCAGCTTGTCCAGCCTGCCGCCACAATGCGCCACCCACATCGCCACTGGCACGGTTAAACGCACCAAAGCCCGAGTCTGAGCTGCCGCTTGCATATCTGAGGCCGCCTGAACATGACCTAACAACCCTTCTATCAGGGTTAATACATAATCCCCAATCTTACTGATATCTTTCTCTTCGACAGGATTCTCTGATGATTCAGATGAAATATCCGCCTCAGCACGCTGCATCACATCATTGGCCTGTTTCATAGCTGCCAATAGATTCTCGGGAGAGCTTTCCACCCCCTGCGCCAATGGTGATGCCTCTATACCGTCTGCAACCGCTTGCTCAAGTTGATCTTTAAAATCTTTTGCCTTAAATGAAAAATCCATGATCTCGCTTCTATAGTATTGATATATGGGAGGATAAAATGCATGGATTAACCCTGCATAGACAATGTATCATAACCCTGCTCATTAATTACACGAAGAATACAATGCGATTACTCCACACCATGTTACGCGTCGGCGATCTGGATCGTTCCATCAACTTCTACACCGAGATTCTTGGCATGACACTGTTACGCCAGAAAGACTATCCCGAGGGTAAATTCACCCTCGCCTTTCTAGGCTACGGCAACGAACAGGAAAATACCGTACTGGAACTCACCCACAACTGGGACACATCCAGCTACGACATAGGTAATGCCTTCGGCCATCTCGCCATTGAAGTTGATGATGTATACCAGGCCACTGAGCAGATTCGCCAGCAAGGCGGAAAAATTCTCCGCGATGCCGGGCCAATGAATGCCGGCAGCACCATTATCGCTTTTGTAGAAGATCCTGATGGCTATCAAATTGAACTATTGGCTGCAAAATCTTACAAATAAAACCCGTATCATATAATATTGTTTGCCGTGCTTGAGCATGGAAAAGAGAACTTATAACAAACCACAAATCACAAAAGGTGAATCAAATGAAATGTAACATGGGCAAGACAGATAGAATCGCAAGAATAGTTGTCGGTGCAGGCATTATTGCAGCCGGGGTTTATTTCCAGTCATGGTTGGGAGCAGTCGGTATTATTCCCCTTATCACCGCAGCTATAGGCTGGTGCCCCGCTTATGTACCTTTTGGCATATCCAGTTATAAGAAATAATATATAAACAAGAGCATAGAACAATGGAAAAAACAGAAAAAATGCCGATATGGGTGTTCCTCGCATTTTCGAGCATCGAAACAAGAAAAGGCGCTTTGATACTAATCGGAGCCTGCGCCATATTTTCACTCTATTGCATACCCTTCCCCCTGTTTTTTGAAAACAACGAATTGATTAAAACATTATTTCTAATCGATGACTGGAGCTGGATAGCCATGATGGCACCGATAACGTTCTGGTACTGGATAAGCTTGAAGTGGCTTGATAATAATTCCGGCTGGAAAAAGTCTGAACCAAAAACATAAATAAAAGCTTATTCGCGCAAAGCTGCAAAGGACATAGAGAAAACATAAAACGCTTGTAGGGTGTGCCATGCGCACCATTGAAACTAACACAACAAGCTTCGGTGCGCACGGCGCACCCTACTCCGATTTTTCTAATCCGATTTTCTTAATCCAGATGTTCACGCAGCCAGGCATACCACTGATCAAGCGTTGTCTGATCCAGCGCACCGACTGAGGAGCGCTTACTGAGCTCATTGATATAAATCGCTTCCCCTTCCAGCGTGCAGGAAGCACCACCCGCCTCGCTAAAGATCAGTTGTCCCGCAGAGTAATCCCAGATGTTCGAGCTGCCATGCAGATAGACATGAAAACGTGACGCGGCCAGCCAGCACCAGTCCAGCGCGACCGAACCATAACTACGCTGCGAAGCATAGGGCTGGAGACTCACCAGACTCATCGAAAGACGCGCTGGCAGACGCTTAAAATCGATCAGCGCAGAACATCGTGACAGCGGCAGATCAACAGGCTTAACCTTAAGCGGCGCATCATTGAGGAAAGCACCCTGCCCGCGCACAGCCACAAAACACTCATCGCGATTGGGATCATAAACAATGCCAAGCGTCGGCACACCAGACTCAATCAAGGCCAGCGATATCCCATAGTACGGCGTACCCACCGCAAAGTTACTGGTGCCATCCAGCGGATCAAGACACCAAAGCGAATCGCTATTATTTAACAGCGTCCTCTGTTCATCCGCCGTCATCTCTTCACCCAGAAGATCTGTATCTGGGTAATGTTCTTTCAACTCATGCGTAATACGCGCCTGCACCGCCAGGTCAGCTTCGGTAACAAAACTACCATCCGCCTTGATATTACGATGAACATCGGAAAAGCGAGGCAGCAGCTCTTCGCGTGCAGCGGTGATTATTATTTGTTTTAAAACAGAGAGATCGTAGTTCATAGAAAAATTCTTTATTCTGGTTATGAGTGTTTGTCTATTAGAAACAATTACTCTCTGATCCAGTTATTTTGTAGGTCGGCATCCCCATGCTGACGAACACCAAATCAAAACGGCATAGGGTATTCACGTCGTATCTTTTTAATTTGTTGATAAACCTCATCAGACAAATTGAGATTAATCGAATCAATATTACTTTTTAACTGCACCATATTGGTCGCACCAATCAGCGTCGAACTCACAAATGGCTGATTATTAACAAATGACAGCGCCATCTGACAGGCATCCAGGTCATGTGCTTTAGCTAAATCGATATATTCTTTAATCGCTGCATCTGTCTGCGGATAAACGCGATGTTCTGGTCGAGTTTCAATGGTTATACGTGCACCTTCTGGTCGAGCACCATTCAGGTACTTACCACTTAACATGCCACGGCATAAAGGTGACCATGCCAGTAAACCGCAATCCTCATGCATCGCTATCTCACTGAGATCCGGTTCAAAGTGACGACAAATTAAAGAATATTCATTCTGAATAGAAGCCATACGCGGCAGATTATTTTTCTCAGCCAGCTGCAACCATTGCGTCATTCCCCAGGCCGTTTCATTCGACAAACCAATGTGACGAATCTTCCCCGCCTGAATTAAATCCTGCATGGTCTGCAACACTTCAAGAAAATTATCCTGCTCAGCCTGTGCATCAAATTTAGGCGCGTAATCCCACACCTGCCCAAAATGGTAAGAACCTCTATTAGGCCAGTGCAACTGATAAAGATCGATATAATCCGTCTGTAATCTTTTTAAGCTCCCCTCAACAGCGAGCTGAATATTTTTTTTGTCGATAACACTTTTGCCACCCCGAATCCACGACAAACCCGGCCCGGCTATTTTTGAAGCAAGAATCACCTTGTCACGATTTAAACGTGAGGCAAACCAGTTACCGATAATGGTTTCAGTAGCACCAAAAGTTTCAGCC
>JBEQLM010000097.1:0-6132 GCA_040325975.1 Gammaproteobacteria bacterium
AATCAAAGGATCTATAATGCTTTTGTGATTTGAAACGATAAGATATTGACCTCCCTGGTCAATCTTCTCCACACCTTCTACCTCGACACTGATATTCAAGCGTGACAGCAATGTTTCTGCATACTCCAGACGAGCCTCAGTCATTTCTTCAGCCGTGTGCTCTTTTCTTAGCCTAAAGCCAACCTTATTAGTCAAAAAAAGCGCGTAAAAAGCTATTCTAATCTGATTCAGGGACAAGGAAAACTCCAGAAAATTGACTGCAAAAAAGTTTGGACATCATACCAGAATCATGGCGACTAGAAAGTTTTCATCTCAATTGAGAATGATTATCTTGGCGAATTGGAGCCACGTAAGACCTCAATAACATTAGATAACTGGCTAATTTTATCCATAATTCGTGTTAACTGTTGCAGATCATGAATTTCAATAGTAACCAGCATTCGTGCAGTCTGCTCCTTCTTATCCGACAGGGAATTGACTGCAATCACATTGATCTTTTCATTGGTCAATGTGGTTGTTATATCTCCCAATAATCCCTGTCGGTCAATCGCATTGATAATCAAACCCACAGGATAAGCATCGGCTTCCTCGCCACCCCAATCAACCTCAATCAAACGTACAGAGTCATCTGCATTGATATTAATAATATTTGTGCAATCTTTTCGATGAATACTGACACCCTTGCCGCGTGTGATAAAACCGATAATTTCATCACCCGGCACCGGTTTGCAGCAATTGGCCATGGTGGTCAAAAGATTACCCACACCTCGAACATCTATTTGGCTGGCAGAGGTTTTTGTACTCTGCCGATGCTGTTTAGGAAGAACAGGAATCTTTACTCCCTGCTCACCTGTTTTCCATTCATGTAGCGCTGCCGACAACTGCGACAGTGAAAAATCACCTCGGCCAATATCAACAAATAGTTCTTCAGCTGAATTATGTTTACAGGCTTTCAGTAAAGCATCCATATTAGGCCGAACACCCTGACGCTTTACTTCGCGTTCGTAGAGGGCTTTGCCTTCAACCAGATTCTTGTCCCTGTCCTGATGCCTGAACCAACTACGTATGCGATTACGCGCCCGTGATGTTTTGGTATATGACAAATGAGGAATCAACCAGTCACGTACCGGTGATGCTTCTTTACTGGTGAGTATTTTAACTTGCTCGCCATTTTTCAATGCATACGTCAGCTGCACAATACGCCCGTTGACTTTGGCTCCACGGCAACGGTGACCCACTTCGGTATGCACAGCATAGGCAAAATCAATCGGCGTTGCGCCCTGGGGCAGGTCAATCACTCGACCTTCTGGCGTTAATACATAAACCCGGTCGTGAAACATTTCGGTTCGAAAATTATCGAGTAATTCTTCATCGCGGGTTTGTTCAGGATCGAGTAATTTTCTTAATGAATTAATGCTTTCCTGCATGCTAGCATCCGCCTGTTTGCCTTCTTTATAACGCCAGTGTGCAGCCACACCATGTTCGGCAAACTCATCCATGGGTTTTGTTCTAATCTGTATTTCAAACGGTTTGCCCTGCGCACTGCGAACTGCGGTATGTAAAGATTGGTAACCATTATCTTTAGGATTGGCGATGTAATCATCAAATTCTTTTTCTATATGTCGCCACAGGCCATGCACCAAACCCAGGGTCATATAACAGTCGGCGACATTCTCAACAACAATTCTTACTGCACGAACATCAAACAATTCATCAAAATCACGATGTTTTGTCGTCATTTTTTTCCAGATACTATAGATGTGTTTGGAACGACCATAAACCTCAGCCTTAACACCTGCTGCCTCAAGTTCCTGCTTTAGTGTTGCCACCACCTGCACGATAAAATCTTCGCGCTCTTCCCTTTTTTCATCAAGATATGAGGCAATGCGTTGATAAGTTTCAGGCTCAAGATATCTGAACGAAAGGTCTTCCAGTTCCCACTTCAACTGGCCGATACCCAGGCGATTAGCAATCGGCGCAAAAATATCCAGCGTTTCTCTGGCTATGGACTGTTGTTGTTCAGGAGGAGCCAGTTTCAACTGGCGCAATCGCTGCACACGATAGGCAAGCTTGATTAACACCACCCTGACATCATCGACCATCGACAACAACATGCGGCGCAGCCGTTCGGCCTGATCGGGCGTCTCATCAATATCGTAGGCCTGAAATGCATGAAGCTGACAGACATTTTTGACCATGCTGATGATTTTCTCGCCAAAGATCGACTCCAGATCAGTCGCTTCAGGTGAATCCATCAACAGAGTTGTGCTCAACAAAGCAACAATCAGCGTGGTTTCATCGGAACCCAGTTCACTCAAAAGTAGAGCTACATCGAGGCTATCAGGTAAGGATTTATCAGGAGGTAATTGCCAGACTTTTTCGCAAGCTTTGCGCAGCAGGGAGTGATCTTTAATGGAAGGTGCAATTAGACGCAGGTATTCATCTATCGAATAGCGTTGTGTTATCTGACTGTGTTGGCGGGTGCTTTGCATAGAACTAATTATGTCATGAGTGTTTTGCTCCCAGCATGCAAAGCACTATGACAGGATATTTAAAAAAGACCGACCTGATCAGTTTTTCTGACACTCACCACAACGTCCGTACAAAGTCAGACTGTGATCGGTGACTTCATAACCCTTGGTTTCTGCAATTTTAGCCTGTTGAGTCTCGATAGTTTCATCAAAAAACTCTTCAACCTTGCCACATATGACACAGACAATATGGTCGTGATGACCTGACTGACTGAGTTCAAAAACAGCCTGTCCGCCTTCAAAATGATGACGTGTGACCAGGCCTGCGGCTTCAAATTGTGTCAGCACACGATAAACGGTAGCCAAACCTACTTCTTCACCACTTTCTAACAATGCTCGGTAAATTTCTTCAGCACTTTGATGTCGAACCTTTGAACCTTCAAGAAACTCAAGGATTTTCATTCTTGGCAAAGTAATTTTAAGACCGGCTTTTTTTAAATCGTTTGATTCCATAATAATTTTCTACTGATTATGCGAGTTAAATACGTTAATATCCCCAACCGACATGCTAAACCACTTCATACAAAATACCTATGACTAATCGCACTCGTTTTAAAAATATTTTTATTTTATTACCCCTGTTCCTGATTCTAGCAACCTTAACAAGCTCATGCGCCAGCTGGCTTCCTGATGCACACAGGCAAGATGTTATTCAGGGCAATGAAATTAAGAAAAAAACGCTGAAGAAAATACACATTGGCATGAAAAAGAGTGAAATTACGCCACTAATAGGCAATCCAACACTCAAAGACCCCTTCCATGCCAACCGTTGGGATTACATTTACCGACTTGTTCCAGGACGTCAACAGGCCAAACAATCTCGTTTAACGCTGTTTTTCAAAGGTGATGAACTGATTAAGATGGATGATAGTGAATATAAAGAGCTTGAATCACTGATTGAGAAAGAGAAATAAAGAAACCCTAAAGCCTTAACTGTCGCTACTGCCACCTTTTTTAGTCGCCTTGCCTTCGGCAGCACGTTTCCGACGCACTTCCTTGGGGTCAGCTATCAGGGGACGATAAATTTCGACACGATCAGCATCCTGTAAAACCGTGGTCATCGCTGTGGCCTTACCAAAAATGCCCACTTTGCTGTTTTCAATATCCAGATCCGGGAATTTCATCATTATTCCCGACTGCACAATAGCACCGCCCACGGTGGTACCGGCATCCACATTCACGGGCAAAATCAACTGTTTTGCAGGTTCAGCATAAGCTACTTCGACGTTGATAGTTTCAATGATGGTATTAGTCTCGCTCACCGTACACCTCGGTCGCACGTTTACAAAAGGCATCTACCAACGAGTTGGCAATCTGTGTAAAAATGGGTTTGGCGGCTAGTGACATCATGGCATTATCAAACTCGAACTCCAGTTCAAGATTTACCTTGCAAGCACCTTCAGTTTTAAGTGGTTCGAATAACCAGAAGCCGCGTAACTGACTAAACGGCCCATCCACCAGCTGCATTTCTATACGACTATTTTTGGTCAAAGTATTCTGTGTGGTAAAGGTTTTATTGAGTACACCTTTGGCAATTTCTACCGAGGCACGCATTTCAGTGTCAGTTCCATTCAATACCGAGGATGAACGACACCAGGGCAAAAATTTTGCGTAGGAATCCACATCATTAACCAGTTTATACATTTCTGCCGGTGAATAATTCACCAGCGCACTTCGTTTTATTAATGACAAAATTCAAACCTAAATAACTTTAACTGCTTTAAGGAAGACTATTATAACGGCAATCGGAGTGACATATCTGAGCAGTATCAGCCAAATCTTATAAAACCAGTTATAGGTATTCAGCTCATCACGACTGGAAGTCTCACGCATCAACCAGGCGGCAAATATAGCAATGAACAAGCCGCCCATCGGCAACATAATATTGGAGGTTAAATAATCCAGGGTATCGAAGAAACTAAAATCTTTGAATAAATAGGGGATGCTCCAGGTTTTGTCTGACCAGATATTAAACGAGAAAATTGTTCCCAAACCCAAGAACCAGGTTGCCACACCCACCCATATCGCTGCATGAAGACGATTTAGGTTCTTGTTTTCTACCAGCCAGGCTACTGCAGGCTCAATCAATGAAATGGCCGAAGTCCAGGCGGCAAAGGCTAACAAAATAAAGAATGCCGTGCCGACCAGTGTACCCGCTTCCATTTGACCAAAGGCAATCGGCAAGGTTTTAAAGATTAAACCGGGTCCTGCACCCGGCTCTAGACCGTTGGCGAAGACAATAGGGAAAATTGCCAGGCCTGCTAGCAACGCAACCGCTGTATCTGCCGCGGCAATAAACATGGTTGTCTGAGCAATGGAAATATTTTTGGGCAGATACGAGCCATAAACCATGATCGCACCCAATCCCAGGCTGAGCGTAAAAAAAGCATGCCCCATGGCAATCAAAACGCCTTCACTGGTAATTTCACCTGGAGTGAACATAAAACGTACGCCTTCCATGAAATATCCCGTGGTCATGGCATAGCCGACGACCATCAGTAGCAACATAAATAGACTAGGCATCAAATAACGTACCGCTGTTTCCAGACCATTTCTCACACCGCGTGCCACTACCACCGTCGACATCACCATGAAGATGGTATGCCAGGCTAATAATCTTTCTGGATCAGAGACCAGATCACCAAATATGCTATTCACACCCTCCGCGGTAGCACCGACAAATACACCACTAGCAGTACGAAAAATATACGATAGCGCCCAACCAGCAATGACGCTGTAATAAGAAAGAATCATAAAACCGGCGATCATGCCCATCCAGCCAAGCCAGACCCAGTTATCGTTACGCCTTTCCTCTTCAGCGAGGGTTTTCATGGTGTTGATCGGGCTTTGCCGCCCTCGACGACCTAGCATAATCTCCGCCATCATGATGGGTACACCAATCAGAGCGATACAAAGAAGATAAACCAGAACGAAGGTACCGCCACCATTTTCACCAGTGATATAAGGAAATTTCCAGATATTACCCAGTCCGACCGCAGATCCCGTCGCTGCCATAATGAAAACCAGTCGACTGGACCACTGTCCGTGTATAGACTTCCGCTCACTTGTCATACTTATCACCCAATGAAGAAAAACTTGCCGAGAGATTATACAATCCTAACGCTTATGGCAAAGTATGATGACTGGCGGAACGGTACAAAGCTGCGTGCAAGCTGTATACTCTGCATCGCTTTTATCGAACATCAATATCATGGCTAAAAAGAAAAAGAAGGTTCCTTCCAATACCATCGCGCTTAATCGCAAAGCGCGGCATGATTATTCTGTGGAAGATAACTTTGAAGCCGGTCTGGTATTAGAAGGCTGGGAAATCAAAAGCATGCGCGAGCATCAGGTACAAATCAGCGAAAGCTACATTATGGTTCATAAAAATGAACTGTTTTGGGTGGGTGGACAGATTACCCCCCTGCTATCAGCTTCGACCCATATTCACCCTAACCCCACTCGCTCACGCAAATTGTTAATGCACCGCCGTGAAATCGACCGCCTGATCGGCCAGATCGAACGCAAGGGCTACACACTGTTACCGCTAGCGCTGTACTGGAAAAATGGGCGCGCCAAGATGGATGTGGGTCTCGCCAAG
>JBEQLM010000098.1:0-6108 GCA_040325975.1 Gammaproteobacteria bacterium
GTGGTGGTCAGAGTGATGGTTATGCTGAGGTGCTTGCAGGGTTAGGTTGGCGTTATGACCTTGGTTTACACCTTTCGGGGAAATTTCAGTTACGTATAGGAGAAGGTGGTGGTGGTGCTATTGATACAGGAGGTGGACTGATATCAAAGCTGGAAGTAGGTATGGAGTGGAGGCCTTCAAATCATTCAGTATTAGGCATTGGAGTCGGACGTTACGAAGCATTAGATGGAAATTTTGCTGCTAACATTGCTTCTATCAATTTAGGTTACCGCTTTGCTGAACCAGATCGTTCCAGCTTGAAACTAGCAAGCTTCTCGCCGCGTCGCTGGAAGATTACGATCAATCAAGATAGTTACTTGCTGGATGGCCATCAGGGACGTAAAACAGATACTACTGAAACAGGAGATGTAAGATTAATTACAGCGCAGGTTGACGCTATGCTTAATAAAAGTTTATTAGTTAGTGGTTCGGCAAGTTCAGCTTACGATGGTGGTGCTGGAGGTTATGCAGTGGGTTTGATAGGACTTGGGTGGCTAATACCCATATCATCCTTTGAAACTGTTTGGTTGCGTGCTGATGCACAAATGGGTGTAGCTGGTGGTGGTGGTCTGAACGTGGGGGGAGGTTTATTATGGCAGTCTAAGATAAGCCTTGGTTGGGATTTGAATAAGGCTATTTCTTTGCAATTAGGTTGGGGCCGGGTGAATACTCCAACAGGTACATTGAATGCAGAAATGGTAACACTTGGAATCTCTGTGCGTACCACTTCTTTACATAGTAAATAGACATGACCGATTCATACGCAAAAAATCAAGAAAACAATAAATCTATAGTTTCACCAATAAAATAGAACCATTCTAATCTGCTACTGTCTGTTAAAGAACCGCAGGAGATAGCATGGCCATCATCATAAAAAAACCATCTGACATAAAATCATCTGAAATCACACCTAAATCTATTTATATGGATCGACGCCGACTCATGCAACAGGCTTTTGCCAGTAGCCTGCTACTGGCTACTGACGCTATGTTGCCAGCCTGGGCTAAACGTTGGCCTGATCTACCGCAAAGCCATTTCAAGGCAGATGATAAATTAACTTCATTAGAAGATATCACTAGTTATAACAATTTCTACGAGTTGGGCACGTCTAAAAAAGATCCTGCAGAAAATGCATCATTGTTTAACCCAAACCCCTGGACGATTGCGGTGGAAGGTGAGTGCAATAAACCGGGGGTATTTAATCTGGAAGACTTTATCAAGCCTTATGCCTTGCAGGAATATGTATATCGATTGCGCTGTGTTGAAGGCTGGTCGATGGTGGTGCCGTGGGTGGGTTTTTCGCTGGCCGACATGCTTAAAAAATTCGAGCCGAATTCAAAAGCAAAATATGTCGAGTTCACTACATTGCTGGATAAGTCACGTCTACCGGGACAATCTCGGCGAGTTTTGAACTGGCCTTATGTTGAAGGCTTACGCATTGACGAAGCCATGAACCCTTTACCAATTATGGCGGTGGGTTTATACGGTGATGTTCTGCCAGGTCAGAATGGTGCGCCGATTCGTCTGGTGGTGCCGTGGAAGTATGGTTTCAAGAGTATTAAATCTATCGTAAAAATACGCTTCACTGAGACACAACCCAAAAGCACATGGAATGAACTGGCACCAAAAGAATATGGTTTTTATTCCAATGTGAATCCTGAAGTTGATCACCCTCGCTGGAGTCAGAGTACGGAGCGTCGTATTGGTGAACCATTCTGGAAACCCAAGCATAAAACAGAAATGTTTAATGGCTATGGCGAGCAGGTGGCGCAGCTTTATACGGGTATGGATTTGGTTAAGAATTTTTAAAAACATGTCTGTCATACCGACAGAACCATGCAATGACGTCGAGGAATTTATTTTTTTAAGATTTCTCTCTGCGTTCGAAATGACAATCTAATTTTATACCGATGATACTATCTACTAATACGATCTCGTTTATTATCAAACCAGTTTTATTTCTGCTTTGCCTTGTTCCTTTATCATGGCTAGTTTGGGGTGCGATTAACGAAACATTAGGTGCTAACCCTGTTGAAACCATGACGCGTGAAACAGGGGAGTGGGTGTTACGCTTTCTTTTGATTACCTTATCGATTACTCCAGCAAGGAAAATATTAAACTGGTCGTGGTTAATAAAACTCAGGCGTATGCTTGGCTTATTTGTTTTCTTTTATGCAGTGATACATTTTCTGACTTATATATGGTTCGATCAGTTTTTTGATTTAAATGAAATCATTAAAGACATCATTAAACGACCATTTATAACCGTCGGCTTTACTGCCTTTGTACTATTGATTCCGCTAGCACTAACTTCTAACAAAATAATGATACGTCGGCTTAAAAAGAACTGGGCAAAATTACATAAGCTTATTTATGTTATCGCTGTTCTAGGTGTATTGCATTT
Source organism: Gammaproteobacteria bacterium (assembly GCA_040325975.1). Classification (GTDB taxonomy): domain Bacteria; phylum Pseudomonadota; class Gammaproteobacteria; order SZUA-229; family SZUA-229; genus LH-M37. The sequence goes on from JBEQLM010000098.1 coordinate 2,444, forward strand.
TGTCTGGCTGGTGAAAGCGGACTATCTTCAACCCATCATTTACGGTTTGATTCTATTGGCTTTACTTTCTTACCGGGCCTTCCAGCAAAGAAAGAAAACAATAATTTAAGCGCCAAAAAAAGCCTCGCAATATTGCGAGGCCTCTTTATATCGAATGATGTTTCGTGTTTTAGCCAACTTCACCCGGATAATCAGCGATTCCAGGATTGCTTGATACACCAACCAGTTTCGGATGATTTATTTTATCAAGTTTAAGAATGTTGTCTTTACCTTTGTTCTTGATAATGTAATCGCGAACCACGTCCCACATTAAGCGGCCATTGGGTGCTTTGCCAACTGTTGCCCAGCCTGCTACTTTGTAAGTTTTATCGGCTTCAATGACATGACCGTTATCTAAACGTGCATCAGTGATACGTTCATATAATTTCTTGGATGGATCGATGGTATAGTCGAGCCCGCCCAGGCGCACCATGTCACCACCCGATTGTAAATAGGGGTCTGGATCGAACAAATTATCAGCAACTTGCTCGATGGTATTCAGCAGATCATGGCCGGTCATTTCGGTGACATAGGTTTCTCCATAAGTTAAAGAGCATTGAGTCATCAAATCTTCCATGGTGATCCAGTCGCCTTTTAATGTGCTTGTTCCCCAACGCACACCCGCAGACATGGCAATATCGGCATCATATTCTTCTCGAAGTGCATTACATAAAATCTGATCCCAGGTACCCATGAAATTACCGCGGCGATAGAGTAGGCGATCGGCAATGGCCAGCTTCTCATCGAGAATTTCTTTGAAGGTTTTGCCCAAGCGGCTATCAAGGTAGAAATGCTCTTTGACACGACTTTCAATAATGTTCTTGTCGTATTTTGTATTGCGCATCTGGTCGATGTAAGCCTGCATTTCTTTATCGGCAGGCAAGGCATCTTCAAACACAGGCAGCATTTGGTAATATATTTCTTTGACTTTGCCATCCTGAATATCGAAATCCATGACACCGATGAATTTGCCGTTCGAACCTGCATTGGTGACCAGGCAGGTGTTACCTTCAACGTTTTTAACTTTAATTGGCTGAGGGATACCATCGTGTGTATGACCGCCAAATACCGCATTCAGACCTGGAACGTTCTCGGCCATTTTTATATCAACATCCATACCGTTATGCGAGAGCAGTACGATGGCATCAGGTTTTTCTTCTTCTCTAATTGTATTTACCAGCTCGATCATGTCGTCTTCACGAATACCAAATGACCAGTCCGGGAAAAACTCTTTGGGGTTGGCGTTACCGGTACGAGGGAAAGCCTGGCCAATAACCGCAATGCGAGCGCCACCAACATTTTTCATTACATAGGGCTGGAAGGCATAACCGGCATCTTCATCATAAAGACCTTTGCCATCAAACTCTTCGACCATCTCCACATAGGTATCATCCATCAGTGAGGCTGCTTCAACGCGTACGTTTTGTCCTATGAAATCACCTTTGAACAGGGCGACGTTGCTGAGCACTTCTCTTTCTCTATAAGTGAACTCCCAGTGACCGACCATAACGTCCACGCCGAGAATGTTTGAAGCTTCAACCATGTCCACTCCACGAGTCCATAAAGAGGTGCCAGAGCCTTGCCACAGATCACCACCATCCAGCGTAATGGTGTTGGTTTTGCCGCCCGCCTGTTGACGCAGACTGTCGAGCAGGGTTTTGATGTGGGCAAAACCACCCATACGGCCATATTTTTTTGCGCCGTTTTCAAAATCCATATAAGTGTAAGCATAAGATTCTGCTGTGGCGGGCTTAAATTTCATTGTTTCGAGGAATTTTGGACCGACAACGTGAGGCGGACGACCAAAAGCATCGCCCACACCTAGATTGACATTAGGTTCACGGAAATAAACAGGATTTAATTGTCCATGCACATCGGTAATATGTAGAATTCGCGCATTGCCTTTCATCGGCACTTTGTAAAAGTCTTTGTCGAAGACAGATGTGCTGGTACTGGAGCAACCATAGAATACCGGTAATGAGCCAGCAGTTGCGGTAATACCGAGTAGTTTCAAAAAATCGCGTCGATTAAGCTTCGACATGGCAGTGTCTCCTGTTAAATAGATCGTATGTAAAGTTAAAGATGAGATTTAGAAGCATTTAGATATGGGCTTATATTAGTTCAATTATGTCATCCACACAATTTAAAGCCTTATTTAAGGACGTCTGATCTTGTCTTTTATTCATAAAATCTTTCTGGTCTTATTCATATATGGCCTGAGCCTTAATTCAGCTCTATCCGATGTGGTCAAACCAGCATTGGTTGAAATCAATGCGCATACTAATGGCAAGGTTAATATTGAGATTCGAGCCAGCATTGAAGCCTTGCTCACCGGTATTAATGCACAATATAAAAATACTAAGGATGCACCGACCGCTGATGACTATGATGTCTTACGAGCTATGCCGCCGGATGAGTTAGAAAAGCAATTCAATACATTTCATCAGGTTATGCTCGATAGTCTCTTTCTCAAGACCGAAGCCGGTAAAGTTTTTTTATCTATCACTTCCGTCAATATACCTGAACCCGGTTATACCAAAGTACCACGCATCAGTATCATTAGGTTGAGTGGCCAAATACTACCCAGTACCCGAGAGTTGCAATGGTACTACCCGGCACGTTTTGGTGATAACGCGGTCAGGGTCAGGCAGATTGATGAGGCCAATGAACAATGGCACTGGTCAGAATGGCAGTGGTTACGCAAAGATCAGGCGAGTGAGCTATTTTCCATGCAGGAGATCTTTGCCAAGCGTTCATTAACTGCAGTGATCGGCTCTTATATAGCGGTTGGCTTTGAGCACATTCTTCCCAAAGGTACAGATCATTTATTGTTTATTCTAGGTATCTTTCTTCTAAGCGTGAGACTTAAGCCTTTATTATGGCAGGTAACCATGTTTACTTTGGCGCATACCATTACATTGGGTTTGTCGATGAATGGTGTGATTAGTTTGCCAGCGAACATCGTTGAGCCTTTAATCGCGCTATCAATTGCGTATATTGGAATAGAAAATATTGTTCACAAGTCATTGCATAAAAGTCGACTTGTTTTAGTTTTTCTTTTTGGTCTATTGCACGGCCTGGGTTTTGCCGGTGTGCTTGCTGATTTTGGTATGCCTGATGATGACTTTGCCACCGCTCTGATTAGTTTTAATGTGGGTGTTGAGCTGGCTCAGCTCACTGTTATTGCCGTTGCATTTGCGTTAGTCGGTTTCTGGTTTCGACATAAACACTGGTATCGGAAAGGGGTCATTATTCCTGGCTCAGTGTTGATTTCGATCACCGGACTGTTATGGACTATTCAACGAATTCAATAATTAAACAAGACAAATTGCTGCAACTGTTTTATTATCAGAGTTCAAGAACGCTATTCATGGATGAAGTATATGAGCAAACGTAACTACCTAAATTTTATTTTTCCTCTGCTGCTGTTATCAGCATCTTATGCAACGGCGCAGCAGCAAGCACCGGTCAGCTCAACATTTTATTCAGATAGCCATGGCAGTGAGGTTCATTTTCCTTTAGGTGATATTTCATTCGCTGATGAAGTGATTTATTACCATGCTGGTGATCCTGCACCGCTGAAGGCTAAACATCGTAATACTGCCAACGCCTTATCAATTCCTGAC
>JBEQLM010000099.1:0-6106 GCA_040325975.1 Gammaproteobacteria bacterium
TGAGCTAAATTCTGCACTGTAACGGGTACTTCAAATGCTCCGGGAACTTTAACAACAGTAATATCACTCTCAGCAACACCGCTGCGTTTCAATGTATCCATTGCACCCGCCAATAAACTTTCAACAATGAATCCGTTGAAACGCGCACAGACAATAGCAAAGCTTCCTTTGCCGTACTGCAAACTACCTTCTATATTATTTTCACTCATGTTTTTCACTCTAAAATTTATACTTTAATATTATAATGCAATGTCACAATGACTCGCTTTATTCATCACCGCTAACATATTCAACTACTTCAAGACCAAAACCAGCCAGGCCATGAATTACTTTCGGCGCTGACAGCAATCGCATTTTTTTCACGCCTACGTCCATCAATATCTGCGCACCGACACCATCAGTACGAATATCAGTACGTTGTTGATTTTTAGATTCACCAATAGCGAGATGACTCATCATCCATTGCAGCATGGCCTTTTCTTCATCATTTTTTCTAAGAATAACAACCACGCCTTGATCAGCTTCGGCAACGCGTTTAATCGCATCATTCAAAGGCCAGCCTTTGGTATGCATTGAACCCATAACATCAACTAAGGTGTTAACCATATGCACACGTACTAGCGCTGGTTTATCGCCATCGATCTCACCTTTGACCAGAGCAAAGTGTGTGCTTTCATCAATGCTATTCTGGAAAGCTAGCAATCTGAACTTGCCATATTCTGTTGTCAAATCTGTTTCGGCGACGCGTTCAATGGTTTTTTCATTTTTAATACGGTAGCTAATTAAATCTTCAATCGTACCAATTTTTAAATCATGTTCTTGTGCAAATTTTTCGAGATCAGGACGACGCGCCATGGTGCCATCATCATTGAGAATTTCGACAATCATCGAACTTGGATCCATACCGGCTAACCGAGCAAGATCACAACCTGCTTCTGTGTGACCAGCTCGACTCAGGACCCCACCGGGTTGAGCCATCAGCGGAAAAATATGCCCAGGCTGTTCAATATCTTCCGGGCCAGCATCAGGTTTGACTGCAGCTAAAATAGTCACTGCACGATCCGCCGCAGAAATGCCGGTGGTCACACCTTCCGCCGCTTCAATAGAAACGGTAAAGTTAGTGCTTTGCATAACATCAGTACCGCCAACCATTAATGGCAAACGTAATTGCTTGCAACGCTGCTCAGTCAAAGTCAGGCAAATCAATCCACGCCCATAACGCGCCATATAATTAACAGCATCGGGGGTCACGGCACTGGCAGCCATTAATAAATCGCCTTCATTTTCACGATCTTCATCGTCCATGATAATCACCATTTTACCCTGGCGAATATCTTCAATAATTTCTTCTGTAGTATTAAGTTTCATAATAAATAATCGGCGCCCTGGCTAACCGATAAACCCCGCCTTTGATAATAAATCCAGACTAAGCCCTTCCTTCTTCTCATCTGACGAATGTAATAATAAACTTTCTAAATAACGTGCAACCAGATCAACTTCCAAATTGACTTCAGTGCCCGACTTGTAACTTTGAATAATCGTTTTTTCCTGTGTGTGCGGCACAATATTAATATCAAAACGATCATCATTCACCGCATTAACAGTAAGGCTTGTGCCATCGATGCAGATTGATCCCTTAACTGCAATATAGCGTTTTAGCTCAGCAGGCACTTGAATGGTATATTTTATTGATCGACCATCATCGGCAATATTAACCACCTGACCCAAACCATCAACATGACCACTGACAAGATGGCCACCAAGGCGTGTCGTTGGTAATAAAGCTTTCTCCAAATTAACTAGACTACCCGCTTTCAAAAGTTTGAGTGATGTCAATGAAATTGATTCATTTGAAACATCCGCAACAAAAGAGTTCTGATCAAATTTAACCGCCGTTAAACAAACACCATTCACAGCAATACTATCGCCGAGTTTAACGTCGCTCATATCCAGAGACTGAACATCAACCGTTAAACGCATGTCACCACCGACGGGTTCGATACGTTTAACTTTTCCAATGGCTTCAATAATTCCGGTAAACATGCGCTTATTTACCTAACTTAATAACATAACTACTCATAGGCATAGAGGATGATGTATTAAACTCCGCACCCGCCTTAACACCAAAAGCAGCAATTTCTTCAGCAGTTTCATAATTATCATAAACAGCGAACATGGCACCTAATGCATACTCCGAGCCTGAGCCGATTGACCAGAAACGTGTATATTCAGAAACTTCTCGCAATGAATGCACACCAAAGATACCGTGCTTTGAAGCAATCAGGGCATCGATCTGTGTTGACTCATAAGGGTCATCGTCTTCATCTTTTGCATTCAGAAAATACTTCTCTTTTAAAATCGGATGCAGACTTCTAAAGGTTTCAAAAATAGCCAGCTTCGATGAAAAATCTGTTTTAATTTTCTTATCACTCAATATGCTTTCCATGACTAACTGATGCGCAGCACTACCAACGATACCGATATGCGCATTCTCATTCTTGATAATCTTATCGTGATCCGCATCATATTCAGAACCCAAACGTAAATCACCAAAACTGGTTAAACTGTCCGCCGCAATGCAAACCTGACCGCCTTTCTTTACAACAACAATGGTGGACATCTAATCTCTTCTCCTACTCAATCTTATAAATAAACAGGCTTAGCCGTTATGCGTAGATCTTTACCCAACATGCGTACATCCTGAATATCCAGCGAAATTCTATCTTGCATTTTTGACAGGCCAGGCAAAGCAAACAAGCCTCTGGCTTCATCACCCATAATATGCGGTGCCATGTAAACCACTATTTCATCAACCAACTGTTGCTGCAAAAATGCACCACTCAATATTGCACCCGCTTCTACATGCACTTCATTAATTTCTTTTTCGGCCAGATATTTCAAAGCCGATTTTAAATCAATATGACCGTCTTTTTCTGCAATCTTAACTAACTGACAATCTGGATTATCAACATGACTACTGGATGTTGTCATAACCAGCACATCGCCATCTACTTCAGCTATTTTTGCTTTGGCTGGAAAACGTAATTCACTGTCCAATACAACACGCAGTGGCTGCCTGACTTCATCAACATTCAACTCTTCAGCAGAAAGTCGCACATTCATGGAAGGGTCGTCGGATAAAACCGTACCTATTCCCGTCAATACTGCCGAACTTCTGGCTCTTAATAATTGCGCATCCTGTCTTGCTGCTTCACCGGTAATCCATTGGCTCTCTCCTGAAGCCATCGCCGTGCGCCCGTCCAGGCTCATCGCCATTTTTACTCGCACATAAGGCAAGCCGGTTTCCATACGTTTGATAAAGCCCGGATTTAAAGCTCTGGCCTGGACCTCCATCAAACCACTTTTAACTTCTATACCGCTATCTTGTAATCGACGAAGACCCTGACCTGCGACTAAAGGATTAGGATCCTGCATAGCTACCACAACGCGACCCACTTGCGCCTGAACTAATGCCTCAGCGCAAGGCGGGGTTTTACCCGTATGACTACAAGGCTCTAATGTTACATAAGCCGTCGCAGCTTTAGCATCATTTCCCGCCTGCCTTAAAGCCAACACTTCAGCATGCGCTTCACCTGCCTTTTTATGCCAACCTTCACCGACAATATTTCCATCCTTTACCAGGACACAACCCACACGCGGATTCGGATCAGTGCTATACAAACCTTTCTGCGCTAAACGCAAGGCTCTTTGCATAAACGTGTGATCCTGATCACTCATATAAGCAAGTCTTTAGCTACGTTTTTTTATTCGGTTTTTTTTGTTGATCCAGTCTTTCAATCACATCACGGAACGCATTGATGTCACTAAAATCTAAATACACCGAAGCAAATCGAATATAAGCAACATGATCCATCGCCAATAACTCTTCCATCAACCAGTTACCCAACTTACTACTGGCAACTTCTCGTTCACCTGCCGACATCAACTTATGTTTAATGCGATTCAGCGCATCTTCAACTTGTTCTGTATCAACCGGGCGTTTTTCCAATGCTCGCATCACACCTGCACGCATTTTTTCATCTACATAGGGTACGCGACTGCCATCACTCTTAACGATGCGGGGCATATTAAGTTCGGCACTTTCATAGGTAGTGAAGCGTTCACTACAGGCCACACATTCACGTCGCCTGCGTACCTGATCACCGTCATTAGACAAACGTGAATCAATGACGCGGGTATCAGGTTCTGAACAGAATGGACAGTGCATGTTATTGCTCGTTTATGTTTAAAAGCTTATGCGTAGACTGGCAGACGTTGGCAAATGTCGCTAACTTTTTCGACAACATCTTGAATGACTTTTTCATCTGCATTACCACCTTCGATGCTATCGATAATGTCACACATCCAGCCTGCCAGGTTCTTCGAGTCTTCTTCGTTGAAGCCACGAGTCGTCATTGCTGGTGTACCTACACGAATACCACTGGTGACAAAAGGTGACTGAGGGTCATTCGGTACTGCATTTTTATTTACTGTAATATGCGCAAGACCTAAAGCTGCTTCGACTTCTTTACCAGTCAAACCTTGGCCAACTAAATCCCAAAGGAACAGGTGATTATCAGTACCGCCAGAAACGACTTTAAAACCACGTTTAATCACTACATCAGCCATAGCCTGTGCATTGACAATGACCTGTTTCTGGTAAGTCGCAAACTCAGGTTCTAATGCTTCTTTAAATGCTACCGCTTTAGCTGCAATCACATGCATCAATGGACCACCTTGCGTACCCGGAAAAATGGCTGAGTTTAATTTTTTGGCAATGTCTTCATTCTTCATTACCGAATTAGCACCGGCCAAAATAATACCGCCACGAGGTCCACGTAAAGTTTTGTGCGTCGTTGAGGTCACTACATCAGCCACATCAATCGGATTAGGATAAAGACCGGCAGCAACCAGGCCTGCTACATGAGCCATATCAACAAACAAATAAGCACCCACAGAATCTGCGATTTGACGAAAGCGCTTCCAGTCCATGATGCGTGAATAAGCTGAGAAACCTGCAACAATCATTTTTGGCTTGTGCTCGTCAGCAAGACGCTGAACTTCATCGTAATCAACTTCGCCAGTAGCGTCATTAAGTCCATACTGAACCGCGTTGTAAATCTTTCCAGAGAAACTAACTTTGGAGCCATGAGTGAGATGACCACCATGTGCCAGTGACATACCCAGAACTGTATCACCTGGCTGACATAAAGCCATATAAACCGCGGCATTTGCCTGAGAGCCAGAATGAGGTTGTACATTGGCGTATTCAGCACCAAAAATCTGCTTGACGCGATCGATAGCCAGTTGCTCAGCGACATCCACGTTTTCACAACCACCGTAATAACGGCGTGCAGGATAACCTTCGGCATATTTATTGGTTAACACTGAACCCTGCGCCTGCATGACTCGAGGGCTGGCGTAATTCTCAGACGCAATCAGCTCGATATGCTCTTCCTGACGTCGAACTTCGTGCTCCATGGCGGCCCACAATGCTTCGTCATAGCTCTCAATGTTCATTTCTTTGGAAAACATCTGTACTCCCGATTAATCTGTATTCTAAATAAGCAACTTAAAAGCTGCCGCTGAAAAGCCGGCAATATTAACAAAAAGCAGCTCTGACTGCATGTATTTTGATTAGAAATCATCCATAAACCAGTGATTTACCTTGGTTTGGCTATTTTCACCCCGTCCAGCCATATTAGGTACTGCTTATTTAGCTTTTTTAGTACAAATTCTCACTTTAATCGTAACGTTTTACCGATATAATTCGACCATCATTAATCAAGTGGCAAACTAAAACATGGCTCAATACATCTACACCATGAATGGTGTCGGCAAGGTCGTACCACCGAAAAAGGAAATTCTCAAAGACATCAGCCTGAATTTCTTCCCCGGCGCAAAAATTGGTGTACTCGGCTATAACGGCGCGGGCAAATCCACGCTACTACGCATCATGGCCGGTGTTGATACCGATTACATTGGCGAAGCCCGCCCTGCCAAAGATATTCGCATTGGCTATTTATCTCAGGAACCCCAGCTGGATGACAGCAAGGATGTACGCGCTAACGTCGAAGAAGGTTTGAGTGAAATCAAGAACGCTCAC
>JBEQLM010000009.1:0-17109 GCA_040325975.1 Gammaproteobacteria bacterium
GGTAGCAGCGGCACTGGCTACACCTATGGCGGCTAATGCCTGGTGGGGTCCTTTTAATAATAACAACAATGGCTGGGGCAACAATAATAATAATTGGGGCAACAATGGTAATGGCAACGGTTGGGGCAATGGTAATGGTAATGGCATGGGCGATTTCCTGGGCGATGGCAACTTTGGTTTCAATATGAGTGGTAACTCTAATGCTCGTGGTAATGGTTATGGCAACGGTTATGGTAATGGTAATGGTGATTACCGAAATAATTATAACGGTAACAACGGCTATAACGGTGGCTACAACGGCTACAACGGTGGCTACAATGGTTATAACGGTTATCCGCCACAGGGTTATGCTCCACAGGGTTATGCTCCACAGGGTTATGCTCCACAGGGTTATGGTCCTCAAGGCGCACCTGCACCAGCACCAGCTAAGTAAGTTGTGCATGAGTGGTTCACAGGGAAGTGACAAACTCTATTTAAATTAATCGATGAAAGAGAAATGGTGATGTGGTTATGGAGGCTTTAAGAAAACTGATTTTTTTAGTTTGTCTGCTGTTAATCAGCAGCAACTTATTTGCGCAATCAAAAATCATGGAGTTCTCAGCTGATGCAGTAATCAGTGCGCCCCAACATCAAGATAAAAAAACTAAATTGTTTGTTAGTGCGAAAGCAGTTAGAAGTGAAATTGAAGCTAACGGACAGAAAATCGTTGAAATTGTTTATCCTGAAGAGGGTAGAGCAATACTAATTAATGATTCCCTGAAATCATATAGGGAGAGATTGTTTGAGCGTGAGGTGGAAAAAGATAATAATTCTCCATGTGATCAAATAAAAAATGCCGTATGTGAAAAATTAGGGAATGAACGTGTAGCTGGTTACGAAACAGAGAAATGGCAAGTTATCTCTGATAATGCAGGAAAGAAGCTTCGCACTTTGCATTGGATAGATATAAAAAGAAGGCTAGCTATAAGAGAGTTTTTTCCTGATGGTTCGGTTGCAGAATTAAAAATGTTAAAGAAAGAGCAACTCAATGGTCGCAGTACAGAAAAATGGCAACGATCATTGAGCCAGCCTGATGGTAAAATTGCTGAATCTTATCAATGGTACGATACCGAGTTAAAAATTGCCATAAAGGAAGAATTGGCTGGTGGTTATGTTCGCGAACTTAAAAATATCAAAATAGTTAAGCAGGCCAAAGAGTTGTTTGATGTACCGACCGGCTATAAAAAAATTTAATCTCAGTAAGCAATATCCTTAATATAAAAGACAGGTGAGTGAAGGTGATAACAGTTATTGCAAACCTTAAAGGTGGTTCAGGGAAAAGTACGGTCACATTCAATCTGGCTATTTGGCTGAAGATGAAGGGAGAAGAAGTTGTGGCCTATGATCTTGATCCTCAGAAAACACTTAATGATGTGGCTCGAGTTAGAAAAGAGGATGGCACAACACCTGAATTAGAAGTGAATGTTCTAGATGGTGAAGGTGTTAGTGAGCAGCTAAAAAAACACGCATGTCATGTTCTCGTAGATGTAGGTGCAGGAAACATGGATGCAATGAAGCAGGCTATAAGCGCAGCTGATCGTGTGATTGTACCGGTTCAGCCTAGTCAGCCAGATGTTTGGGCGACACAGCGTTTTTTACAGATAATTAGTGATGCCTGTGGCGATAACAAATATCCAGAATTACTGGCGTTTATAAATAGGGCTGATACTCATCACGCAGTTAGAGAATCAGATGAGGCAGAGGAAGCATTGGCCATGTTGGAAAAATTTACCGTTATTCCACACAGGCTTTGTCAACGAACAAATTTTAGGCGTACATTTAGTGAAGGTCTTTCCATATTTGAATTATCAGAAAAGAGCAAGAGTGCAAAGGAGTTTGAAATGTTTGCACAAGCTCTTTATCCGGGATTAATGAATTAGATACGAGGCATTAAACATGAAAATTTTAAAATACTTAATAAAGCCATTGGAACGGATAGTGCTTCTAGGTATGCTTCTAGGCATGCTTACGGCATTGATCTATTTTCGATCGATAATTTTTCACTCAAATGTGAATCAATATATTGACATGGCTTTGGTCTATGCAGGTGAAAAACTTGAAATTGAAATTCCTGCACACGTCAATAATGATATTGAGTTAACAGCTGTTGCTCAGGTTGAATGTGAACCGACAGAAGTTTATGAAGTAAAAAATAACGAATTAGCAGGCGGCGAGAAGGTGCTTGCGGTTGATAATAAAGAACTTGTTGCAGATGAGCCTGATTTGACTTCAGTGGCAGTTAAGTCTGGAGATGATAAAGTTTTAATTGAGACACTATCGAGTGCAGTCAGTGCGATTAGTGAAAAAGTTGATGCATTATTTAATGAAACTAAGACTAAAGCAGAACCCGCTGCCGAGTTAGTGCTGGATGAGAAAAAGACAGAGGTTGTTGCTTCTTCGGTGGATAAAAAAGAGGCTGCGGCGGTTGCAGAATCGCCTTCAGTTGATACAGGACAAGTTTTATATACGGCAAGAAAGTTATTCTGGTCTGGAAATGCACAGGCTTCTGAAACACTCTATTTGCAGCTGATTAACCTTGATAGCTCAGATCCTAATGCCTATGGTGAGCTGGGTAACGTTTATTATACGCAAGGTAAATGGAAGCAGGCAGGTGGTGCTTATTATGAAGCGGCAGTTCGTTTACTGGGGCAAAAAAATAATGATCAAGTTGCTAATCGGGTTAGTTATTTATTAAGGGTTATCCAAGGTTTAGACACGGAAAGTGCAGAAAAGCTTAGAAAGAAAATAGCTGGTTAATATCTTTTATTGAATTAAGAAGTGGTAAATACAATGTCTAATAACGAGAATCATCCAATACATAAGAAAAAAAACGTAAGGGATGTAATTATTGAGTCCATCGAGTGCGAGCCTGGGACAGAAGGCTGTACCGGTGACCCTGATACCTGTCCTAATGAGCCAAATCGTTGCGATAAGAAGTTATCCATGTTTGGTTATTATGATGACACTATCAAGGATAGTGTTGAGCACGTTTTAAGTGAAAGTCTAAATGAGTTAACCAAGACATTTACCGCCAGTACACGAAGATGGGAGATGATCGTGTTTCCTGCAATGTTTGCTTTCATTATCTTAGCAACCTATGGTTTCTTTCTCATCTATAGTCTAACTAAAGATGTCGGTGATATTGCAAGCGAGATGAAATCAATTAACCATACGATGCAAGCTGTTGTTGTTAATATGGAACGACAAACTTTGACTGTACAGGAAATGAGTGGGTATGTGCGAGATGTGAGTGTTTCTGCGAATAGGATGAGCCATGATTTATCAAGCGCATCAAGACCAATGAAATTTATGAATTCGTTCACACCCTGGTAACGGTACTAATTGAGCAATTGTAGGAGCACAAAATGGCAACTAAAAATGAAACTAAAAAAGAAACTAAAAAAGAAACTAAAAAAGAAACTAAAAAAGAAACTAAAAAAGAAACGGTTGCTAATAGCGAAGACGCTGCCAGCGCTGAAAATGATAAGAAAAATAAAATAGCTAAAAAGCTAGAGACTTTGGGTGTAATGGGTTCGGCTAAAAAAGCACCAAAAACAGGATCTAATACTTTTGCATCAATGTTATTGGCCATAATTGTTGCTATACCAGCTGGGATGTTAGTCGTTTATATAGCCATGCCTGAGCAGTTAAATGGCTTTCTTCCATCTCCAGCTACGGCCAATAATGCAGGGCATAATCAATTTTACGTGCAGTCAGGAATGCAGGGGTATCCGTATAGCAGAAACCAAAATCAGGTGCCTGCATGGGTTGCCCAGCAGCGTGAGCAGATGGAGAAACGACGTGCCGAATTTAATAATCGGAATGAAGATTTTAATTCGGTAAATAGGTCGGCAGATGAACCACCTCAATGGGTTAAGGATCAACTGGCGCGTATGCAGAAGGAGCAGGAAAAATACCAGCAGGCCTGGGCAAAGCATTCTTCTGAGATGTCAAATAACAGGCCTCAGGCGGTTCCTGGATACATGAATAATCGTGGAATGAATGGCTATCCACAAAATCAGGCACCTGTTTATTCTCAAAATCCAGCACCTTATTACAATGGCTATGCACCACCGGCTAATCCGTACCAATATAATAATAGTCCATACAACGCACCTCAAAATATGCCCTATGGTCAAAATATCTATTCACGTTAATAAGTGAGTAGCCTGTTTTTAAAGTTCACTAAGGTTGATTTTGCATGTGTTCTTCTACCTGTTAGAGGAACACATGATTTTGGGCACCATTTGGGTAATAAGTGATCGTATTCTTTATAATTAGTTAGCTAAGCCGAGTTGGTGATCAATTAGGTCGCATAGGCAATGGATAGCAAGCAGATGAACTTCCTGAATTCTTGCTGTTGAATCACTGGGTACACGAATTTCTTCGTCTTCGAGTGAAAGCAGTGAAGTGAGCTCACCGCCCTGTTTTCCACTTAAAGCAACCACCAACATATCGCGTTCATGTGCGGCTTCAATGGCTTTGTTCACATTGACCGAGTTGCCACTAGTGCTGATGGCGAGCAATATGTCACCCTGTTGTCCGAGCGCGGTTACCTGTTTGGAAAAAATCTGCTCGTAGCTATAATCGTTAGCGATGGAGGTGATGGTTGATGTGTCAGTAGTCAGTGCCATGGCAGCCAGGCCTGGTCTTTCCATTTCAAAGCGATTGAGCATTTCTGAGGAGAAGTGCTGAGCATCACCCGCTGAACCACCATTGCCACAGGAGAGAATTTTGCCGCCGCTGAGTATGCACTGAAGCATAATCTGTGCTGCGCGGGCAATCGGTTCGGCCAGTATTTCAGCGGCAACTTGTTTGGTGCTGATACTGTCCTGAAAATTCTGGTTTATTCGCTTGATTAAATCCATAGTGAGTCTTTCGTATTAGTGAGCTTAAAAGGCGTTTTTTATCCACTCGAAGGTGTAGTTGTCTTCGGTATCGTCATTAGGCTTATTTTGAGGCTTTTGCGACATGGCAACAACGTCAATACGGCCATTTTTTAGTTTAGTTTTATTTTGTAGATATTCTTCTGCGGTACTCAGAATTCGCAACTGCTTTTTCTGGTCAACGCTTTCTAGTGCACTGCCATAGAAACTGTTTTTTCTGAAGCGGACTTCTACAAATACCAGCGTCTGAGCTTCTTGCATTACAAGATCAATTTCGCCCCGGTGACCACGATAGTTTCGAGCCACAAGTTTAAGCCCCTGTTGCTTGAGATATTCGCAGCACGCATTTTCAGCATGTTGGCCTTTGCTATGACTTGTTTGGTTCAATCTGTGCTGTGGGTTCAGGTGCGATAGTGGTATCAATATAGTAGGCCGAACCTTTTCTAAATGTGCCCCAGAGCAATTCCCTGTGTAGACGCCTGTTTTTGTCCATAGAGATATTACCTGTTTGACCAGCAAAGCGCGCATATTCGTACTTAGATAATAAGTTTAGATTATAAAGAAGATGATAACTATCGGCACCTAGGGCAAACAGGCGAGTATAGTTTTTTTGTTCGGGCCAGTTTTTATTAAAGGTCTTATTTAATTTGTTATCGCCCATTAGTATCCATGGAATATCACAAAAGGTCAGACCATTAAGATCAAGGTCGCCTGCTCTGTTTTTATTGCCGGTATAAACGTGTGAAGTTGAATAAACCGGCACATCAGCCGCATGGTGAAACTTGAATGCAGGCATGATGCTACGGGCTGAGCGAGAGGTTCCCGCCAAAAAAATCATATCAATATCCTGTCGACGATACGGTGAGTACTTGAGTTCGGTACCAAGCAAGTGTTGTACGTCTTTATGTCTGTTGTTGCTGAGTTGCAGATTTAGCAGTTGTTTAATTGGCTGACCATAATCATCGACCTTGTCATTAAAAAACACTGAGGAGAGTACCGTGCCACCCAGTTCTGTATAACGTTGCTGGAAAGCAGTTTTCAGGCGATGCCCCCATAGGCCGTTAGGTACCAGTATGGCAGCTCTAGTTTTGTTTTGACGAATAGCCAGCTCGGCGACCTGTCGAGCTTCATCCTCAGGCAGCAAACCAAACTGGTATAAATTATCAGCAGTACTTAAAGCATCTTCAGCATAATTTAAGGTGAGCACAGGGATATCAAAGTCATCAATCTTTATCAGCTGATTTATCATGGATTTGTCGAGAGGGCCGACGATATAATCAGCGCCATCATCCAATACTTTTTCATACAGAGCCACAAAGTCCAGATCTTTGGCACTGGTATCGTAGAAGCGAATGCCAGGTTTATGTTCCTTTTTGGTATCTGCATAATAAGCGCTCAGAAAACCACTTTTAATAGCATCACTGACTGCCTTGTAAGCACCATTAAGCGGTAATAGCACTGCAATACTGTGGTCTTCAGTTGGTACATTGAGGTGATCTTCTAATATCTGACTAATGAGGGCTTTGTTGGCAGGGTGTTTAGGAAACTGGCTGGTCCAGCTGAGAAGATGCTGTTGCAGTTTCTGGTTATTGGTTTGAGCTGTGCGTACGATACGAGCCAGCTTAAGCCAGCCTTGCAAAATTTTATTGC
This sequence comes from Gammaproteobacteria bacterium, assembly GCA_040325975.1. Classification (GTDB taxonomy): domain Bacteria; phylum Pseudomonadota; class Gammaproteobacteria; order SZUA-229; family SZUA-229; genus LH-M37. The sequence goes on from JBEQLM010000009.1 coordinate 6,576, forward strand.
TAGTTTTCAATTTATCAAGCACCACAGATGGCAAAGCATTGAGCGCTGACCAGATCGCAGTGTGATTATTTTCACGTTGTTTTTCATCTTTGTAATAAGAATCAATATGTATACGTGTTTTAATGACTTCCAACAAATAGCCCATGGTCATATTGGCTTCGGCTCGAACTTCACTGATTTCAATAAACTGTTTTACGGTCATGCGTGATTGTTTAGGTAGTAAATCAATGGCCTGTGCTGGGTTATGATTGGCTAACGCAACTTTTGCGGCCAGCAACTGAATCTGGATTTGGCGTGATTTATCTATTTCTCCAGCTTTGATGTTCTTAAGCTGATCTTGTGCAGAAGCAAGATCGCCACGTTGGTAGAGTAGTTCTGCGGCTTTGATCAGGTACTTTTGTTGTGTCTCACCGGAGCTTTCACTGGCGAGCTTTATATAGTATTCGGCTGTCTCAGTGGTGGCATCGAAACCCTCTTCACCAGTCTGACGGACAGCATCCGAGATCATGTCATCAACACTTTTGTCCGGTGTGATACTACATGCGCTGAGCAGGGTTAAAGCCAGTAATATTAGATATTTATGTAATGTTGTCTGGTGCAAAGTATTCACAATCGGGTGTCAGAGTATCGGTTGGCTAGCTTATCAGAAATTAAATTTTTCGGATGGGTGAATAATCAGCGTGTCTATCGCCGAATCCGTTAATATTAGCGGTTAAATAAGTATGTTTTGCAGGATTAACAGTGTCAATAGAAAATTCATCTGAAATAGCAGTGGTAGAAGGCTATGGAACGCTTTATATGGTGGCAACACCTATTGGCAATCTGGGCGATATAAGCCCACGAGCTATAGAGACGCTCAAGGCCGTAACACTGATTGCTGCCGAGGATACCCGGCATAGCCAGCGATTGCTGAATCATCTGGGTGTGGCAACGCGGATGCAGGCCTATCATGAGCATAATGAAGACTATCAGGCCGAGCGTCTGATTGCTCGCTTACAGCAAGGTGATTCCATTGCGCTAATTTCAGATGCGGGCACGCCGCTGGTCAGTGATCCCGGTTACCGTTTGCTTGAGCGGGCGCATCAACATGGCATTAAAGTGGTACCGATACCGGGAGCCTGTGCAGCAATTGCTGCGTTGAGCGTCGCTGGTTTGGCGACAGACAGGTTTAGTTTTGAGGGTTTTCCTCCGGCTAAGCAAGCTGCACGGCTGAGTTTTCTGCAAGCACTTGATGATGAGCATCGCACCATGGTTTTTTATATCTCCTGTCACCGGATCACGGAAACCCTTATTGATATGAGAACGGTATTTGGTGAGCAACGGTTGGCAACTTTCGCACGTGAAATCACTAAAACATATGAAACCATTCGCAAGGCAACGCTTGATGAATTATGTACGTGGGTGGCCAATGACGATATGCAGCACAAAGGCGAGATCGTATTGGTGGTCGCCGGCAGCATTAAAGACAAATCAGCACATCCCCTGCGTGATGAAATACTGGCAGCACTGGTTGATGAGCTGCCGGTTAAGCAAGCGGCAAAAATCACTTCCCGCATAACAGGTATCAATAAAAATGAATTATATGAGGCGGCGCTACTGCTAAAGAAAAAAAATGATTAAAAAAATCATCATTAGTTTTGTTGTCTATGTGATATTTAATTTTCAGGTTGTCGCCGCTGAAGATAAAGCATTGTTCTGGCGTGTTGATTCTGAGCTAGCAACAGTCTATCTATTGGGGTCGATTCATTTTGCCGATGAAAGTTTTTATCCCTTACGTGAAGAAATAGAGCAGGCTTTTGAAACGTCAGGCGCTTTAGTGGTAGAAATCGATGCTAGTTCAGCAGAGTCGACAGCAGACTTTCAGCATTTAATGCAAAGCGAAGGCTCGTATTCAGGGGATGAAACGCTGAAAGATAATTTGTCGAAAAAAACCTATCAAGAACTTCAAATTTATTTAAAAGAATTAGGCATCCCTTCTGCTTTAGTAGAAAAACAAAAGCCCGGTATGGTCATGCTTACCCTGGCGGCTGTGCAGGCACAGATGACGGGCTTGAATCCAGAGCAGGGTATTGATCTGCATTTTTTGCGCAAGATTAATCATAAAAAAATTCTTGCTCTTGAGACCATGGATGAGCAAATAAGAATATTTCTTGATATTGAGGATGCGGACTTGCTGCTCCAGGATTCATTTGATTCTCTTGAAATGGTAAAGGAGGAAATGCATAGCCTGATCAGTGCGTGGAAGCAGGGCGATGAAAAGTCCTTGCACAAATTACTGTTTGAAGATGTTTTGACTGGCAATGCAGCGATTGATTCTTTTTATGAGCGTTTGTATTTTAAGCGAAATGTTAAAATGACTGGCTCAATTAAAAGTTATTTAAAACAGAAAGGACGATACTTCGTGGTGGTTGGTGCGGGCCATTTGATCGGTGATAAAGGCATTGTCCAGCTGTTGCAGAACGCTGGTTATCGCATTACTCGTTTGTAAAAAAATGGCCAGCTAAGCTGGCCATTTTTTTAATCAATCCCAAGTTTTTTCTCAAGATAGTGGATGTTGGTGCCACCCGCCTTGAAGGCTGCGTCGCTCAGAATATCCTTGTGCAAATCAATATTAGTCTTGATGCCCTTGATGCTGATTTCAGCCAGTGCGCCCTGCATACGAGCAATGGCGATATCACGGTCGTTGCCGTAGGCAATCAATTTCCCAATCATTGAATCATAATGAGGCGGTACGGTGTAGCCAGCATAAATATGCGTATCTACGCGTATGCCAGGTCCACCTGGGGCATGATAACGTTCGATTTTACCCGGTGAAGGCATAAAGGTTTTTGCATCTTCGGCATTTATGCGGCATTCGATGGCATGGCCAGTAACTTTAATGTCACTTTGTTTGTAACGTAGTTTTTCACCTGAAGCGATATATAACTGCTCTTTGATAATGTCTACACCAGTGATCATTTCAGTGACAGGATGTTCAACCTGCACGCGGGTATTCATTTCAATAAAATAGAATTCATCATCCTGAAACAGGAATTCGAAAGTACCAGCGCCACGGTAATTAATCTTTATGCAGGCATCGACACAACGCTGGCCAATTTCATTGCGTAGTTTCTCAGAGATACCCGGAGCCGGTGCTTCTTCTACAACTTTCTGATTTCTTCGCTGCATTGAGCAATCACGCTCGGCCAGATGAATAGCATTGCCCTGTCCATCGGAGAGTACCTGGATTTCTACATGGCGAGGTGTTTCTAAATATTTCTCCATGTAAACCACGTCATTACCAAAGAACTGACCGGCTTCCTGTTTGGTCAATGCAATGGAGTTTAATAAGGTCGCTTCAGAATGAACCACGCGCATACCACGACCGCCACCGCCACCAGCGGCTTTAATAATGATCGGATAACCAATGCCTTTAGCGAGTTTTAAATTGGTTGCAGAATCTTCACCCAGCGGGCCATCAGAACCAGGTACACAAGGTACACCAGCCTCTTGCATGGCTTTAATGGCGGCAACCTTATCACCCATGATGCGAATGGATTCTGCTTTAGGACCAATAAAAACGAAGCCGCTGTTTTCAACGCGTTCAGCAAAGTCTGCATTTTCAGAAAGAAAACCATAACCGGGATGAATGCCAACGGCATCAGTAACTTCGGCGGCGCTAATAATAGCGGGCACATTCAAATAACTTAGGTTGGATGGGGCCGGGCCAATGCAAACTGATTCATCAGCAAGGCGAACGTGTTTAAGATCACGGTCAGCTTCTGAATGAACGGCAACGGTTTTAATACCGAGTTCACGGCAGGCTCGTAGAATTCGCAGTGCAATTTCACCACGATTAGCGATAACAACTTTAGCTAGCATAATAGATATTACTCGATGATAACCAGTGGCTGACCAAACTCAACGGGCTGGCCATTTTCAAGAAGAATAGCCTTAACCACGCCAGACTTATCGGCTTCGATCTGGTTAAGGATTTTCATGGCTTCGATGATGCAGACGGTATCGCCTTCAGCCACGATATCACCAACATTGACAAAGTTCTTAGCACCGGGAGATGCCGCAGAATAATAAGTGCCCACCATTGGTGACTTAACTGCATGACCGCTCGGTATCGCACTGTCGCTGCTTTCATCGGCGGCCGGTGCGGCTGCAGCGATGGGTGCGGCCGCAGGTGCAGCAGCGTATTGTACTGGTGCAGCTGGAGCCGGGCTTGAGCCGTAACGAGAAATACGAACTGATTCCTCGCCCTCGTTAATTTCAATTTCGGCAATGCCGGATTCTTCTAATAATTCAATTAACTTTTTAACTTTGCGAATGTCCATCTGGATCAGCCTCTAGTAAGTTGTTGTAGCGCAGCTTGTAATGCAAGTTCGTAACCGATTGCACCCAGACCTGATATAACGCCAACAGCAATGTCGGAAAAATAAGAGTGTTCTCTGAATGCTTCACGGGCATGTACGTTAGAGAGATGGATTTCTATAAAAGGAATTCCAACTCCGCTTAAAGCATCACGCAGCGCTACGCTGGTATGTGTAAATGCGGCGGGGTTCATCAAAATGAACCGTACCTTGGTATCTTTTGTTTGGTGAATTTTTTCAATTAACTCGACTTCTGAATTGCTCTGGAAGCACTCAAGGCTGAAGCCTTGTTGTGTGGCTTGTTCTTGCAGTCTTTTGTTGATGTCATCAAGTGTATCGGAGCCATAATGTTCCGGTTCACGTGTGCCTAATAAATTAAGATTAGGACCGTTGATGACGAGCAGGTCGGGCATTTTTCTTTCTTTTTAGCCAATAAGTAAACTGTGGCTAGGAATTCTGCATAAAAGAAGTGAGTTTGTCCACTGTTTCGACGAATTTATTGTGAAATAAAGGCGAATTTGATGAAGTTACATGCAATTAGATTTTTATATTTAGCTTCTCGATTAATTTCTCTGCTTCTATCTTGCTGAGTTCTCCTGTGATCTTGTTGCTAATTTCACTTTCGCGATTGATGATAACGGAGTATGGAAGCGCACCCATACGGTTGCCATAGCGGCTGGAAAGCTCAACGGCGTCAAATTCTGCTGCAATCACGGGGTAATTGATTTTTACTTCGTTAACATAGTCACGAACGGCTTTTTCATTATCCACAGCAATGCCAATTACCTGAAAGCCCTGATCGCCATATTGTTCCTGTAATTCAATAAAGCCCGGAATTTCTTTCAAACAAGGTGGACACCAGGTGGCCCAGAAATTTAGCAAAATAACTTTGCCGTCCCAGTCTTTTATATTTCTGATCTGACCATCTAGATCGGCCATAACAAATTCAGGCCGTATTAATGTTCCTTCGTCATTATTGAGAGTATCTCGATCAAGATAGCGTTGTACCGCATAACTCGAAATTGTTGAGACAAAAAGGATCGCCAGGATAGGTAGAACTTTTTTTGGATTTAGCATTATTTAATGCCGCTACGTTGGATATGTTGAGCAAATTGCTCTGCTTTCATGTAACCAATAGTGCGAAAGTTTTTCAGCTCCTTGCCATCACGGTTAAAAAACATAATCGATGGAGGTCCGATAATGCCAAAGTGTTTATAGAGTGCACGGTCTTTGTCATCGTTGGGGGTGACATCGGCTTGCAGTAATACTACGCCAGCCAGTGCCTGTTGAACCGCAGGATCAGAAAAAGTCAGTACTTCCATTTCTTTGCAGGAGACGCACCAGTCAGCATAAAAATCGAGCATCACTGCTTTATTTTGTGCTTTGGCCTCGGCCAGTGCGGCGTTCAAACCTTCGACACCTTTAATCTGTTTAAAGCTCAGATGCGATGTTTGCTGGTTTGAAGTGCTTTGCATCGACATCGATGAGCCGGAATTGCCCAAACCTTGAAGTGGTTGGAAAATGCTGCTGTTGCCAGCCATCATGCCAATAAATATAGCGATGCCGTAAATTAACAGAACAATACCCAAACCTTTCCAGAGTTTATGCCAGCCAGAATCGCCCTTGTTGAGCGTGGTTAAGGCGCCTAAATAAATAGCTGAGATGATGAACAAGGCCGCCCACAATGCCATAGTTGCGGTTGCTGGTGCGACGCGTTCCAGTAACCAGATACCCAGACCCAGCAGCATGACGCCAAATACCGCCTTGGTCGTTTCCATCCATGCACCGGCTTTGGGTAGTACCTTGCCAGCGGAAGCGCCTAAAACCAGTAGCGGTGCGCCCATGCCCATGCTTAGTGAAAATAGCGCCATGCCGCCTAAAACAGCATCACCGGTTTCAGCGATATAGATGAGCGCACCGACTAAAGGCGCAGTCACGCAGGGACCAACAATCAGTGCTGAAAGAAAGCCCATGATGGCCGTGCCCAGCAGTGTGCCACCGCGCTGGTTATGGCTGATTTGTGCCAATTTATGTTGTATTGATGCGGGCATTTGTAAATCGTAAAAACCGAACATAGAAAAGGCGAGTGCAACAAAAATGGCAACAAAGCTGCCAATAATCCACGGGTTCTGGAACCAGGCTTGAATATTCTCACCTGAAAGTCCAACTAGAATGCCGATAATGGTATAGGTCGAAGCCATCGCCAGCACATACACCAGTGACAGGGTAAAAGATTTTCTGACACTCTGTGCCTCACCCTGACCAACAATAATGCCCATCAAAATAGGAATCATCGGGAATACGCAGGGCGTGAAAGCTAGCAAAAGTCCGGCCACAAAAAAGGCCAGCAAGGTTATCCATGTATTACCAGAGCGTAGCGCATCGGACATTTTGTCCTGTTCAGAAACTTGTGGGCTATCGGCTGATGGAGTAACGGCAAAGGCTGGATCAATAGCGGAGTTAGCACTCGCGGCTAACAATCTGGCTGTTATTGTTTTAGTTTGTGGCGGATAACAAATTCCGGCAATTTCAGAACAGCCCTGATATTGAATCTTGAAAACAACTTCTTTGTCCCCATTACCCGTATAACGGAAAGGTAACGTGGTTTCAAAATCCTGATGAAAAACAAAAAGTGTGGTATTAAAAATCGGATCGTCTTTGGCATCACCCGCAGGTAGTTGCAAGGCACCTGCCTGTACATCGGCATCATCAACCAGAATGTGTATTTTATCGCGATATAAATAATGGCCTTCGGCAACCTGAAAACGTGCGATAAGGCTGTTAGCTGTAGTCTCGGTGCTGAGTTTGAAGGCATCATCAACATCGAGGATATCATCCTGATTATTCATGCCGAATGAATCGAATAAACCGGAGCCACCTGCGGCGATAGCTGAATGCTGGAACAGACCAGCCGCCAATATTAGAGTCAGCGTTGAAAAAGATTTAGCGGTAAAACGTTTAAATAGGTCCATGCAAAACTCGAATATAGTCAGTTAATAATATGAACGATCTGCATACAAGATGGCAGGCTGCTCGTGTTTAGTACAAAATAGCGTTATCAAGTTCAATACTTGTTATTAGAGAGAGCGTTGCACGATGTAGATTTTTTGTTAGAGCAAGGCAAAAATTGTCGAAAAAGCACAGTTTACACATTGTAAATGAGCATTTTGAGACCATTTTTAACACAGCTATAGCGAAAAAGATGCTTCGTGCAAAGTTCTCTAATGGAACCTAATGACCACGACATAGATCATAGCAAACAACCGCTTAAAAGAATCTTAAACAAATAAATACTACGGTAATGGCTTTTTGCTATTGCTCATCACAATCACTGAGACCCCTTATGTTTAGACATTGGCCATTGCTCTTTATTATCATACCGCTCGTTGAGCTTTACCTCATTATTAAGGTAGGTGGTCAAATCGGCGCTTTCTGGACAGTGATGATCGTCATCGCTACCGCCATCATCGGCGTTAACCTGCTACGTATGCAGGGCTTCAATACCTTAAAGCGAGCACAGCAGAACATGGAACAGGGTGCCATGCCCGCCATGGAAATGATGGAAGGCATCATCCTCGCCGTTGGTGGCGCTTTGTTGATCACCCCCGGTTTTCTCACCGATGCGCTGGGTTTTATCTGTTTGATTCCATTCACCCGGCAGGCATTAATCCGTGCCGTGATAAAGCGTGGCAGTGTGCAGATGCACGGTTTTCATCAATCTACCAGCTATCAATCACACTCTAGCGGTACTTCGAGTGGAGGTACTAATAAAAATGACGGTGGCCGTACCCTCGAAGGTGAATTCCATCGTAAGGATGATGAATAGCCCGTTTCTCATCGCTAAAGCCTTGTAATCCAGTAATTCATCCACATAAGTGGTTCCAGTACAGAAATCAGCGTCACGGCGCTTGACTCTGCTCGTTTCGTCATTATGATTAGCACTCACCGAGATAGAGTGCTAATTTTCTTAACAGAGGAATAAAACAAGTGAAAAAATTGAAATTACGTCCACTACACGACCGCGTGGTTGTTAAACGTATGGAAAAAGAAACAACTAGTGCTGGTGGCATCGTGCTTCCTGGTTCTGCATCAGAAGCACCACAGGCAGGCGAAGTACTGGCTGTTGGCAAAGGCCGAATCAACGAAACTGGTGAAGTGCGCGCTTTGGATGTGAAAGTGGGCGACAAGGTTTACTTCAGCAGCTACGCAGGCACCACCGTTAAATTAGAAGGCGAAGAACTGCTCATCATGAAAGAAGATGACATTCTGGCTGTACTGGCTTAATTCGTAGTCGAACTACTTTTCAAAAATAAAGAATTTTAGAGGAAATAAAGATGGCAGCTAAAGAAGTATTATTTGGTGATGACGCACGCGCCTTAATGGTGAACGGCGTTAATATTCTGGCCAACGCGGTCAAGGTTACACTAGGTCCTAAAGGCCGTAACGTAGTATTAGAAAAATCTTTCGGCGCACCTACCGTGACTAAAGACGGTGTATCTGTTGCTAAAGAAATCGAACTATCAAACAGATTCGAAAACATGGGCGCACAGATGGTGAAAGAAGTTTCATCACAGACTTCAGACGTAGCCGGTGACGGTACTACGACTGCGACTGTACTGGCTCAAGGTATTGTTCGTGAAGGCATGAAATCAGTTGCTGCTGGCATGAACCCAATGGATCTGAAACGTGGCATCGACAAAGCGGTATCCGCTGCGGTTGAGTCATTGAAAAAAATGTCCAAGCCTTGTACTAGCATCGAAGCTATCGAGCAAGTAGGCACTATCTCTGCAAACTCAGATAGCAGCGTTGGTTCAATCATTGCAAAAGCCATGGCTAAAGTAGGTAACGAAGGTGTTATTACTGTTGAAGACGGTACAACACTGGAAGACGAACTCGACATCGTAGAAGGTATGCAGTTCGACCGTGGTTATTTATCTCCTTACTTTGTTAATAAACAACAAAGCATGAGTGCAGAACTTGAAGACCCGTTCGTTTTATTGTTCGACAAAAAAATCTCAAACATCCGTGAGTTACTGCCTGTACTAGAAGCCGTTGCAAAATCAAGCCGTCCACTGCTGATCGTTGCAGAAGACGTTGAAGGCGAAGCACTGGCTACATTGGTAGTAAACAGCATGCGCGGCATCGTAAAAGTTTGTGCGGTTAAAGCACCAGGTTTTGGTGATCGTCGTAAAGCCATGTTAGAAGACATCGCAATCCTGACTGGCGGCGTAGTTATTGCAGAAGAAGTTGGTCTGTCACTGGAAGAAGTGACATTGGATCAATTAGGTTCAGCCAAACGCATCAGCATTACTAAAGAAGTTACCATTATCGTTGATGGTGCAGGCAAACCAAAAGACATCAAATCACGCGTTGATCAGATTCGCAAACAGGCTGAAGATGCGACTTCTGATTACGATAAGGAAAAACTGAATGAACGTCTGGCTAAACTGGGTGGCGGTGTTGCTGTCATTAAAGTTGGCGCTGCCACTGAAATGGAAATGAAAGAGAAAAAAGACCGCGTTGACGATGCACTGCACGCAACTCGCGCAGCCGTTGCCGAAGGTATCGTACCTGGCGGTGGTGTTGCTCTGATCCGTGCTTGTAAAGCCGTTGATAAAGTGACTGGCGACAACCACGATCAGGACATCGGTATCTCAATTGCACGTCGTGCAATGGAAGATCCTTTGCGTCAGATCGTAGAAAACGCAGGCGACGAAGCTTCTGTTGTTTTGTCTAATGTTGCAGCTAAAACTGGTAACTACGGTTACAACGCAGCTTCTGGTGAATACGGCGATATGGTTAAGATGGGTATTCTTGATCCTACACGTGTAACACGTTCTGCTTTGCAGAATGCAGCATCTATTGCTGGCCTGTTGATCACCACTGAAGCCATGGTTGCTGAGATTCCTGAACCTGCAGCACCAGCTGCACCTGGTGGAGACATGGGCGGCATGGGTGGAATGGGCGGCATGATGTAAAGAGTCAGTCGTGCTTATGCACTTCTGATTGTTACAAACTGCTTACCTGCACCGATGTGCTTGGTTTGAAAATTGAAAAGGGCGGCTCTTCGGAGCTGCCCTTTTTTTATCTCCGAAACAGACCGGCTTTGATCCCCGTTCAGCTGGCTGCCGAGGCCAATGGGGAAAACAGGGCCAGAGCAGCAACGTCGCGACCTG